>JAIBBY010000065.1 GCA_019694455.1 Pirellulales bacterium | reverse complement strand
TGCGGCGCCATCGGCGCGCCGCCTGCTGGCGCGGCGGCCAAGGCGGCGCCGGCTGGCGCCCCAGGCTGCGGCATGTGCGATCGCCCCCCTTGCGCAATCTGGTTCATCCGCCCCAGGTATTCTGCCAACGTGAGCGGGCTGGCCGTCTTGGCAATCACTTGTCCCTGCGGCGACAAGATCACGTCGGTCGGCACCGAGTCCACCCCCCATTGCCGCAAAAGTTCGGGATGGTTGTCGCAGTTCAGCTTCACCGGCACATAGAGAGAGGAGATCGCCTGCTCAAAGCCGGGCTGATTGAAGACTTCGTTTTCCAACTTGTTGCACGGCGCGCACCACGGGGCGCCAAAATGCACCAGCACCGGTTGCCCGTTTTTAAGGGCGGTCTTTTTGGCGGCCTCCAGATCGGTCTGCCAAACCGTGGTTGGCGGCGCCTGTGCCAAGGCGGCGGAGGTGACTAGGCATCCCAAGGCGGCGAAGGCAAAAGATCGCATGACGTGGCAACCTGCTGCGCTGGTTCAAAATCGGCAAAAATGGCCGTCTTTTCCTGTTATCGGAACGCTCCGCCCCACAAACTCAGTAAAACTTGACGAGTGGATCGAATGTGCGGGCTAGACGGGAGAAAATGGGTCAAATCCGCTGACGATTTCCCAAATGCCGTTAGATTTTCCCACTTCTCATGCAGCGAAATCTTGACACCATCCGAGATAAGATTAAGATTCGCGTAGTTACAGCGTCTGGCCCTTCCGGTTGTGTTAGGCTAGACATAGCGGCCCTCATGTAGCGGCCCGCGGGCGTTCATCTAGCAGATCAGCGTCCTTCGGCGCGCGATACAACGAACGAGGCTTCGCAGCGAAGCGCCAGTTCGTCAGGATTCTTAGGGCTAACTCTCAAGAACTTTGGCGGTTAGAGAACCGCGGTATGAGAGGGCGACTGTACTCGCTTCTGCACCTGGGGTGTTAGCTTCAACTTCCGCCGGCTGCCCGCTCGTTTCCGCGCGCGGGTCCGCCGACGCGAGCCGCGATGAAGAGCGGTTCGTCTTGCCGGTCACGCCGGAAAGACTGCCACTCGAACCCATCGCCACCCAAGGCGCAAAAGCCACGCGAGTTAACTGTTTTTTCGATCTCGGGCGAAACCTACCCGTTGGCAGCTTGGCTGCAAACTAGGCCTTCCGGACGAAGTACCAAGACGGTATTCCGCCCCCAAACGGTTTGATGTGTTGTGATTGTCCACCCGCCCGCTCTATCGGGCCTCTGGCAATCGAAGTTCGATTCAGTTCCCTCTTTGCGCACACGATGCGCCGGTAGCACGCTATGAATCCAGGTGGCGGCGGTGGAATGGGCAAACGAAAAAAGGCTCGCTCGCGCTCGCGCGGCCGTGGGGGCCCCGGCGGTGGTGGTGGCGGAGGCGGCGGCGGACAACGCTTTCGCCCACGCGGCCGCGGCGGCTGGGATCAACAGCCACGCCCGCAAGACGGAGGGCCCGACCAGGAGCCAGTCGGCGAAGCCAATGGCGAGCCGATCCCGCTGACCCCGGCCAGCGGCGTCCTGGAACTCCACCCCAATGGCTACGGCTTTCTGCGCGATCCCAACAACAACTACCAGCGCGAACGCACCGATCCCTTCGTCCCCGGCGCCATGATCGAACGCTTCGCCCTGCGCGAAGGGGTGCTGGTCAACGGCATGGTGCAGCACGCCCGCAAGCAGCAGGGGCCGCGCGTCAAAGAAATCCTCGACATCGACGGCCTGCCCCCGCAGGACTACCCGTCGGTCAAGAACTTCGACTCCCTCACCCCGATCAATCCCGAGTCGTGGCTGCAGCTAGAGACCGGCCAGCAGCCCCTCTCTACCCGCGTGATGGATCTGCTCACCCCGCTCGGCAAGGGGCAGCGCGCCCTGATCGTGGCCCCGCCGCGCACCGGCAAGACCGTGCTGCTGCAGCACATCAGCCAGGCCATCTCCCAGAACTACCCCGAGCTCAAGCTCATCGTCCTCCTCATCGACGAGCGCCCCGAGGAAGTCACCGACATGCGCCGTTCGGTCAACGGTGAGGTGGTGGCCAGCAGCCTCGATCGCGACGTCGAAAGCCATGTGCGCATCGCCCAACTCACCGTCGAACGCTGCAAGCGCCTGGTCGAGATGGGCAAAGACGTCTTCCTGCTCATGGACTCCATCACCCGCATGGCCCGCGCCTTCAACAAGTGGGTCGGCAACACCGGCCGCACCATGTCGGGCGGCGTCGACGTCAAAGCGCTCGATATCCCCAAAAAGCTCTTCGCCACCGCTCGCGTGTTCGAAGAGGGGGGCTCGCTGACCATCGTGGCCACCGCGCTGATCGACACCGGCAGCCGCATGGACGAGTTGATCTTTCAAGAGTTCAAAGGCACCGGCAACATGGAACTGGTGCTCGACCGCAAGCTGGCCGACCGCCGCGTGTGGCCCTCGATCGACATCTCGCAATCGGGCACCCGCCGCGAAGAAAAGCTGCTCGAGCCCGATACGCTGCACGCGGTCACCATGCTCCGCCGCACGCTCAGTCAGATGCACCATGTCGACGCGATGGAGCAGCTCACCTCCAAGCTCGGCAAGTTCAAGTCCAACGCCGAGTTCATCAAGCTGATCGCCGGCGCCGGCGCTTCCGATTGATCGCGCGCCCGCGCACTTGCCACGCGCTTTCGCCAGCGGATACGATTGTTCTGCGGCGCCGACAGCGCGTGCCTCGGAGGGTAAGCGAATGGCTAGCGGCGACACTGGAAATGTCGTGCCGGGAAACCGGTTGCGGGTTCGAGTCCCGTGCCCTCCGCTTCAGTTGTTGATTCCCACAAGTGATTAGCCCGCGCGCCTTCGGCATGTCGCAAAACGGTGGCGGCCTGTCCACACGCGCGCGTCTGGCCCTTGAGAATTTGGTCTCCGCCTTTGTGCGCCCCAACGGGGCGCCTGTCACTAGCCCGGGGCGCTTGTTTCGTTCGTCTAATTGAAAACCAGGACCGATATAGGAATTTCGCACTTCGCCGCCGCTTGGTCCTCAATCTGCACTAGTATCCGACCTTGGTAGTTGTCCTCGGGTCTGCGTGTGATCTGGATCTGGACTGAAAATACTCCCGGCTCTTTCTCGACAACCTCCGAGTGCAATAATTCAGTCGGTGGAAGGAAGCTGATCCGCGGTTTCCCCGAGAACCTCGACGTAATTCTAAGCGAGCGTTTGACGCCTTCGAGCTGTTCGCATCGACCGCTGACGAATAGCGATTTCGGCGCGGCCGCCAATTGCGCCGCCTCTTGCACGCGGACCGATAGCGGAACATGGATCACCGTGCCAGCCAGTTCCGCCGTTACGGTGCATTCTCCTTCGATCACTCCTGACACCGTGGCGCAACTGAACTCAAACGGCAACTCGGCCACGATACTGTTGAGGTTGGACACTTGACGCGATGAGACAGTCTCTTTCGCACGCGAAGAGATCAAACGAAGTTGAAAATCGGGGCCCGTTGTTTTAATCTCCTTGACCGAAAGCTGCTGTTGCGGGTCGCCACTGGCGTAGTTGAGAAAAACCGTCCGCCGAAATGGTTTGCCGCCCTCTGCCGTCACATCAATCTTCGGTGGGGCGAACGACGGTGGAGACTCGCCATACCAAGAGACGAATAACTCGTGCGGGCTGTCCGGGTCGTTTGACCGAATGAGTACACGAGCGCTCTTGGGTCCAGCCTCAGGCTTCGGAACCTTGATCAGTAGCACACCCTGTTTTCCTGGCGGCACTTCGGATGGTGGTTCCGCCAGCGTGCAACTGCACGAAGTTCCGATTTGCATGACTCGCAAGTTCCCCGGTCCTGTATTGCTTAATGTAATGCGAGCCAAGGCCGGCTTGGATCGAGGAATGATCCCTAAATTAATGTGATCCTCTTTCAGTACGAGATGCGGCGCGAGGCCAGCCGCTGGCGCGGGGCGGCAACCAGGCAGCGAAACGGCGCATAAGCCAAGTGCTGCGATTGCGGCCTTCAGGCTGCTGCCGTATCGGTTCTTGAAGCCAAACAAGAACGCACAGCCTGCGAATGCGATGGCAAGCGCTCCCCAGAATGTCGCATTACGGACTGTTACGTTGGTCCCTCGGTCCAATGCGGCAAGTAGGCTGCGCGCCTCGTCCGGTGACTTGCATATCGCCAGAACACGTCCAGTCCATATCTTGCGAAAAACGTCCGCGGTGTAAGCCGTTGGCGGGGCCGGCGGATCGAGCAAGGCAATGCTGCCCGACCGGTCGAAACCGAGAAACAGCACGTAATGATCGCCCTCATTCTGGCCGGCGACCGACTTGACATGCAATATTGCCGGCGGTGGTACGAGTTGCAGTTGCGACAACCCAGTTTCAATTGCCAGGGGGTAAAATCCCAGCTTATTGAGGGCTCCTTTAAGGTCAGCAAATGACACGAGCCCATGATCATCCGCTGGAAGTAGCCGGTCCACCTCCTCAATGTCGATGGATTTTCCGAGGATGTCGCATGCCATCCAAAGTGAGTTTTGTCCGCAAGTCTTCTGAAAATCAATCGCACGGTCAGCCGTGGCCGGTAATAACAATAGCGCTACGGCGAGTGGAATTGGGTTGAACATGATTAGGCAGCCCGAATCTTTCGAAATGACCACAACAAAAATGCGGCGACAGTCACGGCGCCGAAGATGATGCCCGCCCAAAGCCAAGCGCTTCCGCTTCGCGAATCAACGGTCGCCAGGGTCATCCGTGGGTTCGAGCGTTTGAGTTCCTCGATTCCCAAGGCGCCGGCCTTAGCCATGGATTTCAGGTAATGTTGGCGGCTGTCGGCGCCGGCGCGATAGGTGACCTGCCGGACTTGATCGTAGACCTGAGTCCCTGTGGGAAATTCAAGTTTGAACACATCTGGCGGCACTTGCGCGTCAAAGCTGGAGTGAGCGAGGTCCACGACGATATCGCGGTGCCCCGACGGCCGGCCGAAAAATGCCGCGGCCGCTGGCGATTGCATCGTCAGATAGATGGTTTGACGCGTTTTGGAGGGCAGCCACACCCCGGACTCGAATTGCATCAGCTCGTTTTCACTGCTTAAGGCGTGCAACAGTTTCTCATCAGGCTTCGTCTGCATGTAGAAGTCGATGCGCCGCGGAAGGAAGCCTGCCGCCGGATCGAGTCTCAACCGAAAACCGAACTTGCAGTAGTGCTCGTTTCGAGAGGGGTCGGGCATGGAGGACAAGACGATCAATCCATTTTCTTGCTCGATCGTGGCCTTGTCCGCGCGTTTCCTAAGCATTTCCGAAAAGGTGACATGGCCGTCGCACAACATGAAAAGCGTTAGATAGTTGGTCGCGAACGGCGATGGCATCGTGGTGGTGTAGGGACGAATCAATCCACTCCGGTCGGCCTGGGTAAATAATTTCTCTTTTTCTTTATCCCAGACGACGAGCGCCGCACGTGTTGCAATTCGTCGGCCGTCTTGGTCCAGAAGCTCGACGCAGTATTTCCCGTCCTGAAAGAATTGGCGACTCTTCTTTGTTGAATCGAGTTTGGGCTCTGACAGCGCCTGTAGCGTTTGATTCGGATCGGCTGCGCTCACCGGCTGAAAATAGCGGTACAAAGATTCGGTGACGTTTAAATCGAATGCAGTTGCAGTTGCCGCCTCGCATGCCGCTTGGTACGCGGCAATCGCTTCTTCCAACGTCACGTTCTGCTCGTCGGAAGCTACCGCTGATGACGCTAGCAACAGTATTAGGAACGGATATCGGAGCATACTCGACTTTCTGGTGAAATGACCTACCGGCCACGGGGCCGGTAGGCAGGGTAGACGCTCGATCAGCAATGAGTGACAGAATTATCGCTCTTCTGGCAAGGCTGGTTTGTGTAGACTGCGAATCCGGTACAATAACACAATGGGATCCCCACATTTGGCTGGGTGCAGCTGACGGCGGACATCGAGGGGTCGAGCGTCATACCGCAATCCCTGGTCGTGGTGCTGTCAATGCTTTCCGTGGTTCCTTGAGTAACTGCGGTGTAGGTGCCGTTCGCGCTGCAGGCAGTCGAACAATCAGCACTGCAGTCAGGTGGACTAGCTTCTCTGCATTGCGGGGTCGATGTACAACCAACAATTGTCGAATACCAATTACAGCCGCCCCCCGCGCCGCCGCGAGTTAAAACAAGCTCCGCGTCGTTGAGCAAACTTGAGTCTGCTTGTTGGCGGCAATATTCCGCCATACCGCCGGCAGCCAGTGCACACCCGATGAGAAGGAATCGAATCTGAACCATCTCGAGAACCTCCTAACAACAAAACGGTAAAACAGCCGGGCCACGACGACCGTGGCGACGAACTGCGCAGTCCAATTGCCGGCAAAGGAATACAAAGTGTTCCGCTGGTCGAGGGGAATCGCGGCCACGACGGGCCGAGCGGTCGAAACAACATCGCGCAATCGTCCATTGCCGTCGATGATCGCTGAATATCCGCCAGATACGGAACGAGCGATTGCTCGGCGACATTCGATGGCGCGAAATCGCGACATTGTAAGCAAAGTTGACCTGCCGACGCCCCGCGAGTCGATGGTTTCGTTGCCGCACTGCACAAAGAAATCGGGGCGATTCCGCATCAAGCGACGATAGATGAAAGGAAAGCACGAGTCGTAGCAAATGGTGGCAGCGAAGCGATGGACGCCCAAGGTGAACGCTGGGTAGTCCGAGCCACGATCAAAACCGATGGGGTTCGCAAAACTGGGATCTTCTAGCCGTGGCACGTTCGCGAATGCTTGGTCGATGGGAATGACATGGAGTAAACCAGCGAAGTACGGGACAAAGTCGCCACCCGCAGCGAGAGCGATCTTGTCATAGCAACCCCGTCGGCCGGTTTCATCGACGTACAAGGCTGAGTTGTAAACGCGAGTTCGCGTATTCGTGATAAAAGCCCGACGACAGCCAATGACAAGCGCCGCGGAAAATCGTCGGGCAATGTGGCGTGGCTCCAGCGTCTCATTATCCAGTTCAGGCGCGAACTGAACCGGCAGCATTGAACTCGCCTCACGGATACCTTGTTTGCGTCGGCGTGCTGACAATCCGTGATCGTATTCCACGATCGCGCCTGGAAAACAGGTCTCGGCAAACACGAGCAAGTCACAAGGTGGCAGACGCTCAGACAGATCTTCATCAAGGCCCCAAAGTCCGACTGCGACCCGAGGGCCGTCTGCCATGCCATCGTGCCGCAAGCATTGTTCGCCGTACATCCAAGTAGCACCGATGGCCAAACCGGTCGCAATCGCCAATGATTTGGAGTGCTTGCCACCAAGCGCTAAATCGGCGGCTACTCCATTGCAACCGGCCAGGAGAAAAGAAATCAGCGGAACGCCGCCGAGAGCGGCCATTTGGGCTATGGGAGAGTCAATCTGCGTGAAACCGAGCTCTAAGAACGGGAATCCCATGCCGTCTACAAAAACGAATACCGCCCGCCTTGTGAGTTCTGCAAACAAGTAGACGAGCGGAAATAAAATCGCAAGCGGCCAGCTGGTCGGAAGCGCAAAGCGTGCCAGGCAAAAACCCGCCGACCAAGCTGCGGCTGCGGTCAAAGCGGTCGCTATCCATAAGACGGTGTAGGGACCGAAGTGGCCAGTTGTCGAAGCCTGTCTGATGAATCCGAGGGCCGCGAGATGGAATGCGATGGACCCCGATACCAAAGCCAAAGCGACTGGCAGCGATGATTTTAGGGGCCTCAAACATAAGGCTGCTGGAATCAAGCAAAACCAAGCGAGAAAGCCAAAGCGATACGGGGGAAAGGCCAATGACAGCAGGAGTCCTGCAGCTAAACCACTGCCGACTGCCACTCCAAACCAGACGACTCTGCCCATGTCATTCGTCCTTGCCTTGTATCGTCGACTGCTGACGATATACAGCCAAGTCGACGCTCTCTTGAACGAACTGGACCGAACCATCAGCATAGAGAAACTGTGCTCCGCCAGGATGATCGCTGCGAAATCCGCTCGTCTGCCCCTTGGCGGTCTTACGGCCTGTTTGATTCCAATCCGTGCTGCACGCGCACGTGAACACGCCCGCCGCATTGCCGGGCACAGCATCAACAACGGTCTGGGTGACAGGTCGTTTGTTCAGCGGCTCTATGGTCGAACCGAAGGTGCTCGTCATCAGCAGCCCATGCTGTGCAACGTCGGCGAAGTTGGGTTGTCCCGCCCAGGCGTTTGCCGATATCGATCCCGAGTCGTGCGAGCAGTCCACGCCAGCGCACACGGGCCAGCCGCAAGCCCCTTCGCCCATCGCAAGTGTATTGCTCAGGCCATCGGTAATTTGGGACGCTCGCACCGTAAAACTGGTTTTGCCGCCCAAAAACGAGGCATCGAACATTCCTCGTTCGTCCTTCGGAACTATTGACGGGTACAGGCACCAGCCATCAAAAACACCCTTGCAAAAAATGAAATCGGAGAGCCCAAATGTGTTGCCGACATCGAAAAACACTTCCAAGCCCGCGACCGTGTACGGATTGTCATGTGAGGCGGAAGGGCAAACGAAAACGGGAATGACTTGATCGACAATGTGATCTCGCTGCTTATCCCAGCGGCGACTAAAGTTATAAGCGCTGTGTAATGCCGTCTGCTCAAGATGAGGGAGCAATAGGGCAAGTCCATTTGCGTGAAAGGCGACGTCACTCGGGCCGGTTAGGAGAATTTCTGCCATGGTCTGGCCGGAACCCACAATCGCGCCGCTGGGAAATGATCCCAGCGCGGACTCGTACGCCTGCAGAGCAATGCCGATTTGGCGAAGATGGTTACCGCACATTGCCCGCCGCGACGATTCACGCGCTGACTGCACGGCGGGCAGAGTCAACGCGATCAGCAGCGAGACAATGCCGCCAACGATCAGAAGTTCGAGTAAAGAAACCCCACGCCGAGAGTCGCTGCCATCCATCGACCACCTCCGCTTCCCGCCACGATGGGCCGCAAATGAAAGGCGCTCATGTCGCGCCGCTGAATTTAGCAACGTCAGCGCGCGATTTCAACAAAAAATCAAGCAAATCTGAAAGCCGCGCCGTGCATCGCCACGGCGAAAAGCTGGTCAACATAACACGGCGACGCGGAGCCCCCCTGACACCAGATGTCAGGGGCAGGCGCAAGTACTGACGCGACAAAACCAAAATGTCGGCGAATTAAAAAATTCGTCAGTCGCGTCGGCGCCAACGATCGGCCGCCGAGGAGTGCGCCGCGTGCTTGGCGCCACAGTCCAAGCTCCTGCGGGCGACCAAGAGTTTCTCCCCTCACGGCGCGATCACACGCTCTTTCTTGTCGAGGTCAATCAACGTCAGGCCGGTTCCTTTTTCACTCGTGCCCAGTTGCACGGCCGGCTCGGTGTTGCCGTTCAAGAACAACAATCCCGCCCCGTCGGGCAGGGCCTGCATCTTGACGCGCACCTCCCCCTTGGCGTCGCGCATCCGCAAGCTGCCACCGCCGTCTTGGCCCAGGTGAAGTTGCACGCGCACGTTGCCGTCGGCGTCGACCAGTTCAATGGCCTGCGCGCGGACCACCGACGGCGCCACGGTGTCGCTCGGGTTGGTTGGCTTGGCCGCCAGCAAGAGCGATGCCAGAATTCCCAAGTTGACCACGGTGAGCAAAGCGACGAATCGTTGCGAGCGCATCGGAGAACTCCTTTCGGAGCACAAGTGGCAGGGCTTGCGGCGCCTGTCTTGCCAGCAGCGGCGACACTCACGCCGCCACCAGCGGTCATCGTATCACTCGATGTAACCCAACGCTCGCAATCGGCCTTCCGCCGCCGCCGATTCTTCGTCGGCGCCCGATCCTGCCTGTTGTAGCCGCGCCGGCCGCCGCCGCGCCACCGGTTCCGCCGGCGCCTCTCCCCACAGCGTCGACAAGCTGCTCCCCTCCATGCCGCTGGGCGCAAGTCCCAACAGGGCCAGCACTGTCGGCGCGATGTCGCGCAAGTGCGCCTCGTGCCCCACGCCCGTCCGCACACCCGAGGCCCGGACCAACAATACCCCCTCCGCGCGGTGCGTGCCCGCCATCTCCGGATCGGCCGGCAGCAAGCGCGGCCGCCGGTCCGGCTTCGAACGCGTATGAAAGCCGTCCGCCGGAATCGCCATCACGTCGGGCAGTCCGCGCTCGCAAGGATCGCCGTCGATTCGCTCGCGCGTGGCGATCGCCTCGACAAACAGCGGTTCTCCCGTTTCGTGATGCCGCGCTTCGCGAAACGCGGCCAATGTCTCGGCTAGCGCCTCATCGTAGCGCCCCGCCGTATCGACCGGCCCTCGGCCAAAACGCTCTGGCGTATTGAGATACACCAGTCCTGCGATGGCGCCGTGCAGCGACAGCGCCCGCGTGCGCCGCCAATCGAGCGCGGCCAACGAGCCGAGCGGGCGCTGCAGCGCGCGAGAACTGTTGCCCGTCAGTCGCTTGGTCGCGCCGCGGCGCAGCTTCCACACCGTCCGCGCTGCGCGATATTCCAATCGCTGCCAACGGGTCGCGGGCGTCAGCAGATCGCGCCGGCGCAATAACTCGCGAATCGAAATCTTCTCGCGGAATCCGCCAAACCCATGATCGCTCAGCACCACCAGCGCCGCGCGCCGCCGGTCGGCCAGTTCGATCAATGTGCCCAGCGCTCGATCGAGTTCGGCAAAGCACTGGTGCAGTTCGCGCGACCAGGGATGCGGTTCGGCCACCAGCGGATTGGCCAGCAAGTGCCACGCGCGATGTTGCAGCGCGTCGAGCACCTGATACTGCACTGTCATCAGCCGCCAGTCGCATTGTTGGTCGGCCACGCCGGCAGCGATCGTCTGCGCCTGAATGTTCTGCCGAGTCGCCGCGATGTTTGCCCGCAGTTCCGACAGGTCGCGTGGGCGGCGGTTCCACACCATATCCAGCGACAGCCGGGCGCCGGCCCGCGCCAGCGCTTCGGCAAACCGCGGATACGGCGCCAGCGCGGCTTCGATCGAGGGGCAATCGACCCCCCCCACCACGATGCTCGGCGGCGATACGCGCGCGGGCCAGGTCACCGGCGCGCCCAACGACACCACCGACTCTCCTCGCGCGGCCAACAGCTCGAACAACGTCGGCGCCGCCAGGCGCCGCGTCGAGTTGAGCAGCACCTGCCGCCGCTCGTGGTCGAAGTAACGATAGTCGAGCACGCCATGCGTCAGCGGATCGACCCCCGTTTGCAGCGTGCCCCAGGCCGCCGGCGTAATGCACGGCCGCACGCTCGTCAGCGTGCCCAGCGCCGCCTCGCTCATCAGCCGCGCCAAGCTCGGCATCACCCCCAACTCCGCCAACGGGGTCAGCACATCCCAGGTGGCGCCGTCGAGTCCGATCAGCATCACGCGCTCGGCGCGCGGCGCCATGTGCGAATCGTCGTTCACGTCAAGGCTCCCAGCGCCTGGCGGCGCGCGCTGGCGGCGGCGCCGATCGACGCCCCGCAGATCGCGAATCGCGCTTCGTAGTACTTGCTCAACCGGCGCCGTTCCGCCTTGGTCGAAAACAGCCACCGCCAAGCGCGGCGGGCGCGCTTGTGGGGCGCTAGCGTCCGGCGCTCGTCGAGCCGCGCTTGAAACCCTTCGACGAAGCGCGCCGCGTCGGCCACGAACGCCGCCGGAGCCGGCGCCTTGAACCCCACCCCGTACACCGTGTTCGGCGTCGCTTCCGGTCCTTGCGAGCCAATGATCGTCGCCGCCAAGGGTTCCAGTAGCCGCGTCAGGCACGACGGCGTAATCCGCCAATAGTCGTCCGGGTAGCCATGAATGCGAAAATGAAACGGCATGCTGATGAGCACCATCCCCCCCGGCGCCAGCACGCGCACCATCTCATCCACCGCGCGGCGCGTCTCAAAGACGTGCTCCAGCGTCTCCACGCAGATGATCATCGCCGCCGAGTCGTTGTCCAGCGTCAACCGCGAGATGTCCTCCACGCGGTCCACGCCCGGTCCAGGGCGCATGTCGCAACCCACATACGGCCGATCCGGAAACAGCGTGCGCAGGTCGGCGCCGGCGCCTTGCTCTTCCACCTGGTACGAGCCGAACTCATAAATCGCGCCGCGCGTCGGAAAGCGCTCAGCCGCCGCGGCGACGAAATCTCGCACATGCTCGCGCATCGGATTGGCCTCGGTCCTACGTGTGATCTAGCGGCGCACCGCGCCGCGCCCATAACTGGCGGCAAAGCGCTGCGGATCCCAGCGATACACCAGCACCGCCTTCTCCGGCTTCACTTCCGCCGCGTGGAACGAGCCCACCAACTCGGCCGATGTGCCCAGCACCGCCCGCAACGTGCGCGCCCGGCGGCTGTCGAACAGCAGTTCCTCGCGCTCCACCACCACATAGCGCAGCGCCGGGTTCGCCAGCGCTTGCGCCCCCGCCTCGTGCCGAAACGTCGGCATCTCGGTGTACAACGCCGACCAGCCGCGCGTGTCGAGCACCATGTCGCTCGCCGCCGCATGTTCGGCCAACCACGCCGCCGCCCGCCGATGTCCCAACCGGCTGGCGTGTGCGGGCTTCAGCAAGCTCGGTACGCACAAGCCAACGAGCAGCAGCGCGAGCAGCCGCACCGGCCGCCAACCGCGCAATAGTTCGCGCGGCGCCAATACGCCCGCCAGCCACCGCCGCGACCATTGCGCCGCGATCACGGCGCCGTGACCTGCCCACCCCAGAGCGATCGGCGCCAAGGGAAGCAAATGCCGACTCGACAGATATCCCACCTCCGCCGCGTGCCACAACACTAAAAGCGAATACATGCAGAAAAACAAAAACAAAAAACGCCCCGGCAGGCAGTTGCGCGCGTGCCGCATCTTCAGCACGCCAACCAACATCAGCGGCAATAGCGGCAGCGTGATTAAGTTGCCGAACTCGCCGGTGTACTGGCGAGCGGCCTCAAGGTATCCGCCGCGCCGCAAACTGGTGCTGCCGTCCTTGCGGGTGAAGTCAAAAACGTCCCCCTCCTCGGTGCGCCAATCCGGCGGCAGCGCGCTGGCAATCGGCGCCGGAGTCGCCACATTCAGTAGCGCCGCCGAATCCGCGGCGTGTCGTCCCATCAGCCGCGCCTGCATCGCGTCGAGCGACAGCGCATGTGTGTACAACAAATAGGCGCCATAAACGCCAGCCAGTCCCAGCGCGAGCGATCCTCCCAATCGGATCACTTGCTCTCGCTCCAACTGGCGGCGCACCAGCCACCACGCCAGCGCCACGGCGGGCAGCAGCGTCAAGGCCTCGCTCCGCGCGAGCAGCGACAGCCCCACGCATACCCCACAGCCCAGCAATTTCCAGCGACTGGCCCGCTCCGCGGCGTCTCGCATCGCCGATACCAGCAGCGCCAGCGCCGTCAAGAACAACAACAAATGCGTGCTGTCGGCCAGCGCGTCGGCACCCAGTCGGGCGACCTCGGGCAGCAGCGCAAAAAGAATCGTCGCCAGCGCCGCCTTGCCGCGCCCCAGCCACGGCGCCAATAGCGCATACACCGGAATCACGCACAGCGCCGCCATGCTGGCCGCCACCCACTGCGCCGAGCGCAGCCACGCGCCACCTTGCGGCCGCGCCAGTCGATGCGCCGCGCGGACCAGCGCCGGGTAGAGCGGCGCGTCGGTCTGGGCGCGAAGGGTCGCGGCCAATCCATCCTTTTCAATCCGCTGCGCCTGCGCGATGTATCGCACGGCGTCTTGCGCCGGCGCCACGGCTCGAATACAGACTGTCCACTGCGCCAGCCCGGCTGCCAGCAGCAGTCCAGCGAGCGCCCATAAATCGCAGCGGCGCGGCATCGTGCGCAGGCCCTCGCGAATCGAGTCGATGGGGAAAGTTGAAGCAAAGCGGTGAGCAGCGTAATCCCGATCGACAAAATGGGTCAACGCGAGTTGCCAGCCAACCACGTCAGCACGCTAGCTGCCGGCGCCAGCATCGCGCGGCGCAAGCGCGATTGCAGCCGCCCCGCGCCGAATGCCGAAGTGACAAGGGCGCGGTTCGCGCGGCCAGTCGCCGCATCGTCAATATTTGACCGTCCGCGCCCCGTCGTCCGCGCACGTAATCCGCCCAGTCTGTCTTGCGCCCAAATCCTCGCCTCGATAAGATCCGCCACCCGATATGCAAACTTCCCGACAACGTGATGATCGCCGCCGTCGAGTCCTCGGCGAGGAAGCCAGTCCGTCCGCTGCGTCCGTAGCCGACGACGACGGCGCGCCCGCCGCTGGCGCCGCTCCGCGCGCTCGCCGCCGTGGCGAAGCGGCCAAATATGGCGACCCCGGCTTTCATGGCGGTCAGCCGCGCGTCGGCGATCTCGTCCCCCAATCGTGGCTCGCCCTCTCGCTCTGGTTCCTAGCTGGCGCCTTGTTCATCGCCGGTCTGGAGGCCTTGTACTTCTATATGCCGCGCTTCGCCGCGCACACCACCGATGGCGCTATCGCCGCCTTCGATCTCGATGGCGAAGGCAGCCTGGCCGTCTGGTTCAGTTCCGTCACACTGGGGCTCGCCGCGCTCGCGTCGCTCTTGGTGTTCTCCATCCGTCGCCATCGGCCAGACGACTACCACGGCCGCTACCGCATCTGGCTCTGGGCCGCCATCGCCTGGCTGGTGATGAGCATCGACGAATCGGCCAGCCTCCACGAAGGCTTCAAGGAAATGATGTCCGGCCTCGCCGGCACGCGCATCCATGGCGATGGCTCGCTGTGGTGGGCGCTCGGCTATGGACTGGTGCTGTTGGCCATTGGCGGACGGCTCGTGTTTCAGTTCAGCTCCTGCCGTTTGGCGCTGGTCGGCTTTGTTTCCGCCGCGCTCTGCCTGTTGGCGGCCGTCGCCACGCAGCTCGAAGCGCTGCTGCCGCAATCGGGCGCCCGCGGCATCATGCTCGAAGAAGGCCTGGAGATGGCGGGCGACCTCCTCATCCTCTTCTCGACGCTGGTCTTCGCGCGGTTCACCTTGCTCGAATCGCGCGGCGAGCTCGGCGCGTCGGCCAAACCGCGTAAAAAGCGCGCCGCGAAAGAAACAGCCGCGCTCCCCGCCAAGAGCGCCGCCGCCGCGGACAGCCCCGCGCCGGCCACTGCCGCCAGCCGCCCCCAATTGCGTGTCGACTCGGCGCACGCTAGCGCCGGACAGCGACTCTCCAAGGCCGAACGCCGCGCGATGCGCCGATCGAGCGACCGCCAATACGACTAACGCCGATGTTCACGACAGGTCGCCAGCGGTTGGCCCCTTCCGTGCCGCTGCCCTGCGGGGTTTAATCTCGTTTCCGGCCAGGGATTCCTCTGGTCCGCGCCGGCGCCACTCTCTATTGGATTCGCACTGATGGTTCGTACCCGCTTCGCTCCCAGTCCCACCGGCTACCTGCACATTGGCGGCGTGCGCACCGCGCTGTTTTGCTGGCTCTTCGCCCGGCGTCACGGCGGACAATTCATCCTCCGCATCGACGACACCGACCAGCAGCGCAACCTCGAGAGCGCGTTGGCCCCCATCCTGCATGGCCTCAAGTGGCTCGGCATCGACTGGGACGAAGGCCCCGATGTCGGCGGCCCCCACGCCCCCTACTATCAATCGCAGCGGCAAGCCACCTATCAAGCGGCGGTCGAGCAACTGCTGGCCGGCGGCTTCGCCTACCGCGATTACGCCACCACCGAAGAGATTCAGGCCGAACGCGAAGCGGCGCAAAAAGAAAAGCGCCCCTTTCTGTACAGCCGCCGCTGGATGGCCGAGACGCCCGCCGACAATGCCCGCCTGGCCGCCGAAGGGCGCGCCGCCGTCGTCCGCCTCAAGATGCCGCGCGAAGGCAAGCTGGTCATCGACGATCTGGTGCGCGGACAGGTCGAGTTCGAATGGGCTCGCGAACAAGACCACGTCATCCAGCGCGCCGATGGCTCCTGCCTCTACCATTTGGCCAGCGTCGTCGACGATCACGCATTGCAAATCACGCACGTCGTCCGCGCCGAGGAACATTTGTCGAATACACCAAGGCAAATCTTCATCGCCCAATCGCTCGACTATCCCCTGCCCGTCTATGCCCACCTGCCATTCGTGGCCGAGCCGGGCAGCAAGAACAAGCTCAGCAAGCGAAAGCTAGACACCTATCTCAAGAATCGCGACTTCGCCCAGGTCTATCAGCACGGCAAGGAGATCGCCGATCGCCTCGGCCTCGCCGCCGCGATCGACGCCTTCAACCCCGTGATCGTCGAGTTCTACGAGCAGGTGGGCTATCTGCCCGAGGCGATTCTCAATTACCTCTGTCTCTTGGGTTGGTCGCTCGACGATCACACCGAGTTCTTCTCGCGCGAGCAATTGCTGCACGTCTTCACGCTCGATCGCGTGACCAAGGCCAGCGCGAGCTTCGACCCCAAAAAGCTCTGGGCTTTTCAAGACCATTACATGCGCGAGCTGTCCAGCGACGACAAGCTGGCGATGATGCTCCCCTACATGCAGCGCGCCGGATTGATCGCCGATCCCGCGTCGACCGCCGATCTGCAAACGCTGCTCGCCGTGATCGAGGCCTCGGGCGACCGCCTCAAAGTCGCGGGCGACATTCTGGCCTACGCCGACTTCTTTTTCACAGAACAATTGACCTACGACGAAGACGCCTTTGAAAAACGGCTGCGCAAGCCCGGCGCCGCCGATTTGCTTTCCGGCCTGCGCGACCAGTTCGCCGCGCTCGCACCCTTCGAACCCCCAGCCATCGAGCAGGCGGTGCAGCAGTTCATCGATAGCCGAGGCGTCAAAATCGGCGACATCATTCACGCCGTCCGCGTGGCCACCACCGGCAAGGCGGTCGGCCCCGGACTGTACGATTGTCTGGCGATCCTCGGTCAGCCCAGGTCATTGGCCCGCATCGACGCCGCGCTAAAGCGCATTTAACGGCCCCGGTTTCTCCGCCAAACCGGCAAACTCCGCGCAAACGGCCGCCAGAACCCGATCGGGCGTCTTCACGCAGTTTTCTTGAAATCGCCATTCAACTTTAGCGCTCCGCCGATCCGATAACGCTAGCGTCCACTCTGCAAGCGCGCCGGCGTCTGACGGCGCCCGGCTCTCTCCGTGGCGGCGCTTGTCCTCTCTCCCAATACCCAGTGATCCGCATGTCGACCATTCCCGCTCCCTCCGCCGAATTGCAAACCGCCGTCTCGGCGGTCATCGCCCGAAACCCCCATATCCCGCGCGGCCACCTGCGATTCGAAACCGGCGCCGGCCGCGTGGTGCTCAAGGGAGTCGTCCGCTCCTACTATCAGAAGCAGATGGCTCAAGAACTCGTCCGCCATGTGGAAGGGGTCGAGGCCATCGACAACCAGCTAGAAGTGAGCTGGAGCTAGCAGCCAGTCGAAACATTGAGCGGGCTACTAGGTCTGCTCAATCGGCTAGCGCGCCTTAAGCACGATCGGCGCCAACCGATTCGGCCCCGCGCTCACCTGCTGTGTCAGGCCCGATGTTTCGGATCGCGCGTAGCGGGCAGGCAACAAATGCTTGCCTTCGCGCACCTCTTCTTCGCCCACCGCTTTGAGTGCGCGTAGTTCAACAGTCACGGCGTACTCTCCCGGCGCCGCCCCGTCGCTAGGGGTCAACGTCGTCAGTCGAAATCGCCCCTCGGCATCGGTCGTGCCTATGGGTTTTGGCAGTTCCGCCGGCGCGCCCTGTAGCGGATGAAAGATCACCGTCGCCTCGGCCACCGGCTTGCTGCCAACCAGCACCTGTCCTTCCACCGGATATCGCGCGGGGGACCCGTCGCCGCCACAGCCGCCGCACGCCGCCAGCGCGATCAAGAGTGAACTTCGCGCGACAACATGGCGCCAGCGCGACACGGTTGGCTTTCGCTGGCCGCTCATCAGTTTTCCAGCGTCGCCGCTTCCTGTCCCGAGCGTGTCACCAGCGCCGCGAGCAAAGGCAACGGCACGGTCTCGGCGATGAAGCGCACCGAACCATCGGCGAAACCAAAATTCGCGCCGTCGTCGTGAAAGCTGTAAAAACAATGTCCCCATTCGTTCGAGTTGTTGATCGCCAGTTGCCCCGGTATCGGCCCAAACGCCGCGTCCCACGCCTTGCGCTGGCCAATGTCATAGGCGTTGTCAGTGGTCGCCCAGGCGCCGCCGCGGGCACGCACCCGTGGCGCGCTCGTAAAATTCGCGGGGGTCATGATGCGCCCGCGCCACACATCCTCGCGCCCCGCGCACTCGCCGAGCATAATCGTGTTCGACAAGCCATCGCGCACATCGGCGGGGCGGTTGCGCGGATTCGTTTCGGCCCACCAGCAGAGCACGCCCCGCAAATCCGCGCCGCTGGGCAACTGCTGATCGCTTGGCATCGAGTGATTCAGATCGGTGTGAACCCCCGCCGGCGCAAAATAGTCGCCGCAGGCGCCCGTCTTGTTGGGCGGAGTCTTCTCGGGTTTATCCTGCATGCGACCATCCCCCGGCGTCGACGCGCAAGTCATGATCGCCAGTGGTTTGGCCACGATGCTGCGGTTGGGCTCCAACCACCAATTAACGTTCAGGTCGTACCCCACCAGCAAGCTCTGCTGCTCCACATAAGGCAGCACGAACGGAACCCAATTGTTCTTGCCGGGCGTGTTCTTTGCGGTATACGCCAGTGGATATTCTTTGCGCGCGTTTTCAAAGTTGTGTACGGCCAGCACCAGTTGCTTCAGGTTGTTCTGGCATTGCATCCGTCGCGCCGCCTCGCGCGCGGCCTGCACCGCCGGCAAGAGCAGCGAAATCAAAATGCCAATGATGGCGATCACCACCAACAATTCCACGAGCGTGAAACCATGTAGGGGCCGCTGTCGCATGGCCATTCCCTTTTTTACTGTGAGGCTACCGTAAGGACCTGGTTCCGCGCGAAATCATAGTCGAGCGCCCCGCGCTGGCGAAAAATTGATCGCGACCGACGAAAAACTCGCCACGCGACGTTTTACTCCAGTTTCTTCCAGGTCCGAAAAGTCCCTTCGGTCGCTCGCCGCACCAATAAAGCAGATGCTTTTATCCTGTTTCGACCTCCGTTAGACTACCCCCGCAGTATCTCCGCTTTTCTCGAACTTGGTCCGCACCCGGTTACTTCATGCGTCCATCGTTGGTATTTCAGTTCAGTCGGAGTCTCGTGCTGCTCCTATGGTTGTTGGCCATTGCCATTGGCTGCAGCCGACCGTCGACCAATCAAGTGGTCGCAACGCTGTCCCCCGCCGAGTGGACCATCTCCGACGCGCCAGAGCGACTGTCCGACCTGGGTCTCTTTCAAGGCGCCCTTGCCGACCAGGAACCAGCCGCCGGCGTCGTCGCCTATCAGATCAATAGCGAACCATTTTACGACTACGCCCTCTCGCGCCGTTTCATCAAACTGCCCCCCGGTCAAGCGGCGCAGTACCAGGCCAAGGGCAATCTCAAATTTCCGCTCGGCACGCTGGTGGCGCAGTCGCTTGGTTATCCCACCTCCACCACCCCCGACGCGCCAATTCGCTGGGTCGAAACTCGTGTGCTGGCCCTCACCAGCCAGGGTTGGCTGGCCATTCCCTTTGTCTGGAACGCCGAGCAGACCGCCGCCGAGCAGGAAGTGGTCGGCGAACGAGTCTCGCTGGCCGATCTGGTCAAAGCGGGCGTGCGCGCGCCCGCCACCCACATCGTCCCCAACTTCAACGACTGCAAACGCTGCCACAAAATCGCCAATCGCGTCCAGCCATTGGCGCTCGACGCCGCCCAACTCAATATCCAGCAGTCCGGTAAATCGCAACTGGCCCATTGGGCAGGTTCGGGCATGCTCACCGGCCTCCCGTCCGGATCGCCCCTGCCGCGCCTGGTCGACTGGCGCGAGGCCAGCGGTGTGCCAGTGGCCGATCGCGCCCGCTCCTGGCTGCACGCCAATTGCGCACACTGCCATCAGCCGCGCGGCGCGGCCCGCAACTCCGGCCTGTATCTTGGCGCCGATGTCGCCGAGCCTGCGCTCTACGGCGTGCTCAAGTCTCCGATCGCGGCGGGGCGCGGCAGCGGCGGCCACCGCTACGACATCACCCCCGGTCGCCCCGGCGATTCAATTCTTGTCCACCGCATCCAATCGACCGAACCCGGCGTGATGATGCCCGAATACGGCCGCACCCTGGTCCATCAAGAAGGCGTCGATCTGATTCGCGCTTGGATCGCCGATATGGCCTCGGCCGAAAACGATCCCACCCTGGTCGGCGAAGTCACCGAACTCACGCCAGAGCAACTGGCCGACTGGGTCCAAATGGCCGAGACCGGAGGCGATTCCTCCCGCGGCGAAGAAGTCCTCCATCGCCGCGAAATGCAGTGCCTGCAATGCCACGCCATTCAAGGCGCCGGCGGCAACGTCGGCCCCGATCTGGCCACTCTCCCGCCAGACACCACCCTCGCGCATGTCGTCGAATCGCTCCTGCTGCCAAGCAAAGTCGTGAACCCCAAGTTCGCCGCCGTCACCGTGCAGACCGTCGACGGCCTGGTCCTCTCGGGCGTGAAGGTCGAAGAAGGCGAAACCACCTTGTTGCTCCGCGATCCGGTGCGCGGCGACACGCGCCTCTCCAAGGGGCAGATCGAAGCGATCGAGCCGATGGGCTCGCTCATGCCGGTGGGGGTCGTCAGCCGCTTGAAGAAAAACGATTTCGCCGACCTGGCGCGGTTTGTCGCCTCTCTGCCGCGCCACAAGCCCGATCCGGCCGCGGGCCAATCCATCGTTCGCTACGAAACGCTCGATCCTCTCCCCGATGAACTGATCGAACTGCCCGCCGCGCAGGTCGCCGCGTTTCTCGATAGCGCCGCCGACCTGCCTTGGCGCGCCGCCTTCGCGCGACTATCGGGCGAAGTTCCGGCCCGCGAGTTGTTCCCGCTTGGCGACAGCCCGCGCGCTGTCGCCCGCGCCCAGTTCGAAACCACCGAACCCGGCCGGTTCGTATTGGAAATCAATCCCGGCGCCGGCGTCACCGCCTGGCTCAATGGCAAGCCGGTGACACCCGGCGAAGCTGGCGGCGTCCAGCTCGCGCCAGGCAAGCACGCGCTCGTGCTGCTCATCGACACCACCGCGGCGGCCGATGCCCGCATCCGCGCGCGAGTCGCGCCGGCAAACAAGTCTGAAACCTGATTCCCGCTGAACGTTGACTTCTAAGAAAGGAACATCATGGTTCGCTACGCTGTGCTGCTGTCATTTACAGAGAAGGGAATCGCCAAAGTCGGCCAGTCTCCGGCGCGGGCGGAAGCCTTTGCCAAGGCGGTCGCCAAGGCGAAAGGCGCGGTCGAGTCGCAGGTCTGGACCCTCGGCAAGTACGACGGCCTGATCGTGTTCACCGCGCCCGACGATAAGACCGCGGTGTCGCTGGTGCTCAAGCTTGGCGCCGCCGGCAATGTGCGCACCACCATGCTGCGCGCCTTCGACGGCAGCGAATTCCCAGCCTTGCTGCCCAAGGCCTGATGCGCTAGTGGCGGCCGTTCGATCGCGCGTGCGCCCTGTGCGCTCACTTCACCCCAGAGCCGGGGGCGCACTCGCGGTCGGGCCGCAACAACACCACTCCTTGCTCGTCGCTCGCCGCCAACAACATGCCGTTCGACTCCTCCCCTCGAATGGTGGCCGGCGCCAGATTGTTCACCACCACGATCTGCCGCCCCACCAGTTGGTCCGGCTCATAGTGCCCGCGAATCCCCGCCACGATCTGCTTCTCCACGTCGCCCACCTGAATCTGCAACAGCAACAGCTTGTTGGCGTTGGGGTGCTCCTTGGCGGCTAGCACCTTCGCCACGCGCAATTCGAGCTTGGCAAAGTCGTCGTACGTCACCGGCGGCTTGGGTTCCATCTAAGATTCTCCTCTTAACTTGGCGCCGCGCGGCTGGGTCACTGCGCAAGGGCGGGTCGAAACGGGCCGCCATTATGCCGGTTTAGCCCGCTTCGCGGCAATGCCCCGCGGCGCCGTTGAGGCGACCGCCACGCGCGGCTAGCGTAAACTAAGACAGTCGCACTCCGCCGTCGAGAGAATTTCCCATTCCGATGCGTGTCGCTCAAAACTTGTTGATCGCGCTCGCTAGTTCGCTGGCCGTCTGGGGCGCTGTCCACGCCACTGTCCAAGCCGCCGACCAGGGCGACGAACCCGCCGCCGCGCAGCGCCTCTTGGCCACCGGAAAATACGACGAAGCGGCCGACGCCTTCACTGGCCTCGCCAGCTCGCAGCCCTTCGAGTCGGCAATCGGCTTGGCCCGCGTGGCCGCCAGTCGCGGTCAACTCGACGACGCCGAGCGACATCTTCGCGCCGCACACGGCGCTGCGCAGTCCAAACCCGACCAGGCCCGCGCGCTGGCCGAGTTGGCCCGCCTGGCCCTGGAGCGCGGCCGCCATGAAGATGCCCGCAAAATGGCCAACGAGTCCCGCGCGCTCGACGACAACCAACTCCTCGCTCGCTGGGTCGCTGCCGAACTGCTTCGCGCCACCGGCCAAATCCGCGAAGCCGAAACGGCCTACCGCTGGTTCATCGACTACTACAACGACCACGAGATACGGAGCGCCGCCGATCTGATCCTCATCGGCCGCGCCGCCGCGATCCATGCCCGCTGGAACCGCGCCAGCGACCAGTTTCATTTTCTGGTCAACGAGCTTTATCCCGACGTTCTAAAGCTCGACGCCACCGCCTGGCAAGCGCATCTCGAAGCCGGCCAGTTGTTCCTCGAAAAATTCAATCAGGCCGAAGCCGATCGGCAGTTTAGCCAGGCGCTGGCCATCAATCCGGCCGCCGCCGAGGCGCATGCCGCCATTGCCCATCTGGCGCTGCAGCGCTACGACATGGATCGCGCCCGCGCGGCAATCGATCGCGCGCGCGAGATCAACCCCAATCTGCTTTCCGCGCGGCACGCCCAGGCCGATCTGTTAATGGCCAACTTCCAGGTGGCCGAGGCGGAAAAATATCTGCAAGCGACCCTTGCGCTCGACCCCGTCAGCGAGGAGACGCGCGCTCGACTGGCCGCCGCCTATGTGGCTCTCGACGGCTACCGCGCCAATGCCGAAGATGACCCCGACTCGCGCGCCGGCAACATCATGCGCCAGGTCGTCGAACTCAATCCCCATGCCGGCGGCTTCTATTTCGCCCTCGCCACCCGGCTCGAAGAACGCCGCCGCTTCGACGCCGCCGAAGCCTACTTCCTGCAAGCGCTCGAACGCATGCCCCGCCTCGTCGGCCCGCGCGCCGGCCTCGGCATGCTCTACATGCGCTTAGGCAACGAACCCCGCGCCCGCGAACTGTTGACCGAGGCCGCCCAGGTCGATCCCTTCAATCTGCGCGTCAGCAATACCCTCCAAGTGCTGGAAGTCCTCGACGGCTACGACACCTTGGAGACAGAGCACTTCGTCATTCGCTTCGATCCCGCCAAAGACAAACTCCTCGCCCGCTACGCCGCTCGCCATCTGGAGCAGGTCTATCCCGAACTCTGCCAATTGCTCGGCTACCAGGTGCCTGGCAAATCGCTGTTCGAAATCTTCAGCTCCGCCAAGAACACCAGTGGGCATGGCTGGTTCAGCGCCCGCATGGTCGGCCTGCCGTTCATCGGCACGGTCGGCGCCTGCGCTGGCAAGATGGTGGCCATGGCCTCCCCCAACGATGGCCAACACAAGTTCAACTGGGCGCGCGTGCTCAAGCATGAGTTTGTGCATGTCGTCAACTTGCAGCAAACCAACTTCAACATCCCCCATTGGTTCACCGAGGCGCTGGCCGTGTGGAACGAAGGCTTCCCCCGCGCGCAGGAGTGGAACGCCCTGTTGGCCGAGCGCGTCCCTAAGGGAGAAATCTTCAATCTCGACAACATCAATCTCGGCTTCATCCGGCCCGAGACCAGCGAGAACTGGCAAATGGCCTACTGCCAGGCGGAGCTCTATGCCGAGTTGCTCTTAAAAAAATATGGCGACGACGCGTTCGCCAAATTGCTGGCCGCCTATGCCGACAACCTCGATACCCGCGCGGCGCTCAAGCGCTGCTTTGGCGTCGAGCAGGCCGATTTCGAAAAGGAGTACGTCGCCTATCTGCACGAGATCGTCGCGGGCCTGAAAACCAACCAATCCGTCGAGACGCTGTCGCTGGCCGAACTAGAGCAGGCGGTCGCCGAGTCTCCCGACAAACTCGATCTCGCCGCCCGGCTCGCCGTGGCGCAGGTCAACGCCAAGCACTATCCCGCCGCCCGCCAGCAGGCCGAGCGAGTGCTGGCCAAGTTGCCCAAAGATCCGGCTGCCAGTTATGTGCTGGCTCGGCTGCATCTATTGACCGGCGAAGACGCCGAGGCGTTGGCCGTGATCGAGGCCGCCATCGACCCCGCCGCGCCCGATCCGCGGTTGGCCGGCCTGCTGGCGAGTCTCAAACTCAAGAGCCGGGACTATGCGGAGGCGGCGCGTTGGTATCAAATGCTAAGCCAACGTCAGCCCGACGATATCCGTCCGCTCAAGGCGCTGGCGCGCGTTTATCTGCTCTCACGGCAAGACGCGCAGCTTGCGCCGGTGCTAGTACGGCTCGCCGAGCTCGACGGCGACGACCTCACCGTCCGCAAGAAGCTGGCCGACATGGCCCTGGCCGCTGGCGACTACGACCGCGCGGCGCAATGGTCGCGCCGCGTGCTCGATATCGATGTGCAAGACCCCGACGCCCACCGTCTGCTCGCCGCCGCGCTCTTGGAGCTTGGCCAGGCCGGCCCGGCCGTGGAAGAATACGAAATTGCCTGCGAACTGAAACCACAAGACACCGGCCTATTGCACGCCCTGGCCGACGCCTGCCTGCAAGCGGGCGACAAACCCAAAGCCCGCGCGGCGCTAGAGAAGTTGAGGCAGGTCAATCCCGCTGATCCCGCCGCCGCCGATTTGATGGAGAGCCTTTCCGAGTGACGCCATCCCCCGACGCTGGCCAGCCGCCGCGGCCCGCCTTTACGCTGGCCGATTTTCAAGCCTTGATTCGCCGCATGTACCTCGAAAAGGACCTGGCGCGCGGCGTCGACGGCACCTTCATGTGGCTCATGGAGGAAGTCGGCGAACTGGCCGCCGCCCTGCGCAGCGGCACGCACACCGAGCGCGAAGAAGAGTTCGCCGACGTGCTCGCCTGGCTGGCCACCATTGCCAATGTGGCTGGCGTCGATCTCACTGCCGCCATCGCCCGCAAGTACGGCGCCGGCTGTCCCGGCTGCGGGCAGTTTATTTGTCAATGTTCCGACGCGGAAAAGCCTTGATGTCTCGCGGCGCCGCCATCGACCCGCCAACCGCACGCCGCCTTCCTTGGCGACTTGCCAGCCGCTGCGCGCTAGGGCTGTTGCTCGCCGCCGCCTGTCCGCAACTCGCCGCCGCCCAGGAAGCGAACCAAGACCCCGCGATCGTCGGCATCCGCATGGGCTTTGGCCATCTCTACAAAGTCGGCCACTGGACGCCGATCGAGCTGACTGTTCGCGGCGGGCGCCAGTCGCTCACCGCGCGCGTTCGCGTCACCCTGCCCGATGGCGATGGAGCCCGCTCGCAGGTCGTCAGCGAGCGGCCTTATCAGTTCCTCCCAGGTCAAACCAGCCGTGCCTTGCTCTACGTCAAGCCGGGCCGCGTCGACGCCGATATCGAGGTCGCGCTCCTCCGCGGCCCGCTCGAAGCCAGCGATGTGGTGGCCCGCCGCGTCTTCGCCCCCCGCTTTGAAGCCGACGCCACGCACCAGCGCACCGCGCTGCTCACCGAGCAAGAACTGCTGGTCGGCATCGGCGGCTCAATCGGCGTCGAGGGCGCCTTGCGGGCACGCAACACCGCGCTCGCCAGCGGCTACGAGTCGCGATATGTCGAGGTAAACAGCGTCGCGCAGCTTCCCACCCGCTGGTACGGTTACGACACGGTCGATTGTCTGATCCTCTCCACCAGCAATGCCGAGATTTATCGCCCCCTCAGCGAGACCAGCGCGCAACTGGTCGCGCTGCGCCAGTGGGTCGAGCGCGGCGGCAAGCTGGTCCTCTCCGTCGGCGCCAGCGCCGACGAACTGCTAGGCCCAGGCGGCCCGCTCGCCAGCTTCGTGCCGGGGCGCTACGCCGGCGCCACGCTCGCGCGCCCCAGCCGCTCGCTGGAGACCTTCATCTCCGCGACCGAGCCGCTGCCAGAGCCTGCCCGCTCGCGCGGCGGCGATGGTCGTCTACCCGCCGCGCAAATTGCCGCCGCGCGCGGTGAAGTCGCGGCGCAGGTCGGCGACGACCTGCCGCTGGTGATTCGTTCGCCGCTCGGCTTTGGCGAAGTC
>JAIBBY010000064.1 GCA_019694455.1 Pirellulales bacterium | reverse complement strand
ATCGCCTGCTGGCCGAAGTCACCAGCCGCTGGGGGTTCAGCCCGTTTTCTCTGGTGCTGCGGGCGTACGCCGGGCTGGGAGGCATCTTATCGGGCTGGGCGCTGTTTCGAGCGCGGACGCCGGCGCAGATCGCCTTGTGGGGTGTGTTTGAAGGAGGCCGCGTGCTGCGCCGCCGGCAACAGGATCGCAGCGCGGAGCAAACCGCCGATCGGGCGGTCGCCAGCACGATCGAACAGGACGAACTGCGCACCGCGGCCATCATTGTGGACGGGTACGCCACCGAGGCGGGATTGGCGGTGGCGGTCACCGAGCCAGACGCCTTGGCGCGCGAGTCGCGACAAGCGGCGACAGCGTTCATTGGATCGGCCTCGGCCGAGTTGGATCGGTCAGTCAGCCGGTTGGCCGAGCGGCATGCGGGCTGGCTGATTCGCTGGTGGTACGAACTACTACTGGGCGCCATGTTGGCGATCTTGCTGTCGAGGATGGCGAAGAACTTCTTTTACGACTCCTGGCTCGCCCCGCAGCCAACGCCGGTACTGGGAATCGATTTTTACATTGCGGCGGGCATCTGGCTGTGGCTGTGGTGCACGATCTTGGTGTGGGCGTTCACGCGGCGGTTGCGGCGCGGCATTCAGGGAGAAGTGACGGCGCTGGCCGAGCGATGCGTGAAACCGGGGGCATCGGCCGGAATGTTTGCGACCGTAGAGAGCGAGTGCCGGGCGATACATCGCTTTCGACATGAACTGGATGGGCTACAAAGCGCTGTCGCCAACGCACGGTCGCGGGTGGAAGAGAGCGAGTCGCGGCTAGGGCATAAAGTGAGTAGTTAGGGGTGAACTCCGCTCACTGCGGCCCTCGTACGCTGCCTGCTCCCCTCGCGATTGGCGCCACAGTGGGCAAGGCGGAAGTGGTGAGTCGCTTAACGCATTGACGCCGAGTTAGCGACTTACGAGCGCTCTAGTTCCGAGATTTTGGCGACACGGCGGGCGTGGCGGCCCGCTTCGAACTCGGTCTTGAGCCAGATATCGACCATGCGGTCGATCAGACGTTCTCCGAGCATATCGGCCGAGAGGCAGAGCACGTTCACATCGTTATGGCGGCGGCTCATCTCGGCGGTCAGGTCGTCGTGACAGGTGGCGGCGCGGACGCCACGAAACTTGTTGGCCGCGATGCACATGCCTAGCCCGGAACAGCAAATGAGGATGCCCCGGTCAACGGCGCCTTCGCTCACCTGGCGGGCGACCTGCGCTGCGATGTCAGGATAGTCGACGCTCTCGGGACCATGGACGCCGACATCGATCACTTCGTGCTGCAACCGCGCGAGCGATTGCGCCACTTTGGATTTGATTTGAAAACCGCGATGATCGCAGCCGATGGCAATCCGCATCGCTCTGAACCCTAATTGCCTGCGGAAGAAAGCCGTCGTGGCTTTCTTCCCACTCGCCGCGACCGCAGCTACGCTGTTGCGGCTCGCAAAATCACGACACACGTCGTGATTTTGCGAATTGCTTCCTGCAATTCAACCAGTCCGGCGAATAAATTCCCCGGACTGTTAACCGATTTTAGAAAAAGCGAACGAAATTATATATCGAGTTCCGGCAGCCACGATTCCAAAGCCAGGCGAATCTGCTGCGCGCAGCGCTGATACTGTTCGGGCGGGCCGCCAATGGGGTCGGGCACATCGGTCCAGTCGCGGCAGAGCAGTTTCACTCGATCGGCGGCAGTGGGCCAATGACTGAGAATTGCCGCTCGATGCGACCGGGTCATGGCGAAAATCAGATCGGCGTGCTGCACAAGCTGTTCGGTCAGTGGTTGCGACTCGTGATCGCGGAGGTCGATATCCATTTTTGCCACCACCGTCACCGCCTCGGGGCTAGGGCGGCTGCCCATCATGGCCGAGATGCCGGCCGACTCGATGAGTATGGAGTGGTCGGCGACTTCGGACTGCTTGATGCCTTTCTTGTCGGCGACCAGCTTGCGCATGATGCCGGCGGCCATGGGACTGCGGCAGGTGTTGCCGGTGCAGACAAAGACGAACATCTGGCTGGAAAGGCGGCGGAGGGTTTGCTCGGAGACGACGCCGGGACGGACGACTTCGAAATCGCCCGCGCGCACGCGGACAAGCGACGAAGGCTGCCCATAGCGGCTGCGGCCATCGTCGAGCACCAATTGCACGCGGTCTCCGAGACAATCGACGACTTCCTGGGCGGACTGCGCCTCGCAATCGCCGCCCAAGGGAACGCTTGTGAACGCCACTGGGCCGGTGAGCAGGCGCAAGGTGTCGCGAAACACCTGATGCGCCGGGACGCGAATATTCAGCGCCCCCTCGGGCGCCAACGCATGTTGCACCGACGGTGGCAATTGGGCGAGCAGGCTTTCGGGCGAACTGTCGTCGATCTTCAGCGTGACCGGCCCTGGCCAGCAACGGCGGGCCAAGCGTTGCGCAAGCGGGCTGACCGACGGCACGTAATCGATCAATTCATCCGCGCTTTTGACGGCTAATTCGATCAAGGCGCTGGGTTGCTGCAATGCGGCGAGCCGCGCCATGGCATCGGTGTTCAGCACACTGGCGGCGACGGTGTAGACCGTTTCGGTGGGAAAGGCGACCAGCTTGCCTTCTGCCAGGGCCTGCACGGCGCGATGCACGACGTCGCGCGAATCCTCTGCGCTACGAATGTCGATCATCACGGGGGGCATAGGCAGTCGTATGGGTCCGGTCTTGTTGGGCGTAGGAACGGTCGACCAGGTGGCGCTGGCGTGAACTTGATCCGACGCCATCGGGAGAAGATGACACCGCACCAGCGAATGTCCGCACGCCGAAGCGGTGGCATCGCCACAAACCGACGCCGTAGGGTGGCGCCGTTCAAATCAAGTCGCTGACCGGACTTAGCTCAACTAATCTACAGGCGTCGGCGCAGGGTGGTCAAGTCAGCACGCCACGAATTGGATTGTCGCGCTGATCGGCGCAATCTGCTTGCGGCGACGGTAGATTGCGAGAGGATGAAGACTTGGCGCCCAAACGGAAATCGCGAACTAGCGCGCATGGTTCAACTGCCTGGCAAACACTTGCTGCATTGTCTGGCGATCGCTGCGCTACTGACCGCGCTTGGGTGCGGCAGCGACGCCGACATGCAAGGGGAACTGGAACAAATCTGGGGACGCCGCGGCATCAGCGATGGACGCTTTCAAAAGCCGCGCGCCATGGCGGTCGACAAACAGGATCGCGTCTATGTGGTCGATATGACCGCGCGGATTCAGGTCTTTGACCGCGATGGCAAGTTCTTGCACGGTTGGCAAACGCCCGAGCATGTGACCGGCCGACCGACCGGCATCTCGATCGATCGGCAAGGAAGGGTGATGGTGGCCGACACGCACTATTATCGTGTGCTGGTCTACAGTCCCGAAGGCAAGCTCTTACAGACGATCGGCGGCAAGGAAGGGAACCGGCCAGGGGAGTTTGGGTTGGTGACTGACGCCGCCGAGGACTCGCATGGCAACCTGTACATCTCGGAGTATGGCGAGTTCGATCGCATTCAAAAGTTGTCGCCCGACGGCGCGTTTCTCTTGGAATGGGGAGGTCACGGCAGCCAACCAGGGCAATTCGTGCGTCCACAGAGTCTGGCCATCGATGGCGACGACCACATTTATGTGGCCGACGCCTGCAATCATCGGATTCAAGTGTTCGACACGTCGGGTAAACTGCTGCAGGTCATCGGCAAGCAAGGCGCCGCCTTAGGGGAACTGTATTACCCCTATCATGTGACGTTCGATCGCGAGGGGAAATTGCTGGTCTGCGAGTTTGGCAATCATCGAGTGCAGCGACTTGATCGCAGCGGCAAATCGCTCGGCTGCTGGGGCCGCAACGGGCGTGGCGCCGGAGAACTGCACAATCCGTGGTCGGTGGTGTGCGATAGCCAGGATCGGGTGCACGTGCTCGACACGATGAATCACCGCGTGCAGACCATGCGCTTTTTTTGACGGGCAGCGATCGCATGTTTGGCTACGACATCGATTTCGACGCCCCCTGGTATCTACTGCTGCTGGCGCTGGCGCCGGCCATTTGGTGGTTTAGCTTCCGCAGCCTGGCGGGGCTGGGGACGATTCGCCGATTGCTGGCCATCGCGCTGCGCACGCTGGTGTTGGCCTTGCTGGTGTTGGCGCTGGCCGAAGTGCAACTGGTGCGCACCAGCGACCGCTTGACGGTCATCTATCTGCTCGACCAGACGTTGAGCGTCCCGGCCGAGCAGCGGCAGGCGATGATCGAATACGTGAACGAGTCGATCGCCCAGCAGCGCGACGGTCAGGATCGGGCGGGGGTGATCGTGTTCGGTCGCGATCCAGCGATTGAGGCGCCCCCCTACGACGACGACATTCAGGTGTCGAAGCAGATCGAGAGCCCGATCGATCCTGAGTACACCAATCTGGCGGCGGCCATGCGCCTGGCCGAGGCGTCGTTTCCGGAAGACGCGGCCAAGCGGATTGTGATCGTCAGCGACGGCAACCAGAACATGGGCGACGCGCTCGAACAGGCGCGGGGCCTGATCGACGCGGGCATCGGCATCGACGTGCGGCCGGTGACAATCAGCGCGCGGGCCGACGTGAGCGTCGAGAAGGTGGCCGTGCCGACCAACATTCGCAAGGGGGAACCGTTCGACCTGCGGATCGTGCTCTACAACAGCGCCGTCGCCAGCGATGGCAACCCTGGCACGGTGACGGGGCGGCTGGTGGTTTACGAGCGAACCAGCGACGCACCGCAGGCGATCAGCGAGCAGGAGTTGACGGTCGCGCCGGGTCGGCACGTATACACCATCCGTCGGCAGATCGATCAGCCGGACTTTTACACCTACGAGGCGCAGTTCATCCCGAACCAAGCGGGAGACGACGCGCTGCGGCAGAACAATCGCGCGACCACCTTTGCGCATGTGCGCGGCAGCGGTCAGGTGCTGCTCATCGAAGACAGCGAGCACCGCGGCGAACATCAATTGCTGGTCGATCGGCTGCGCGCGGCGAACCTGGAGGTGAGGGTCGACGCCAGCGACCAGTTGTTTGCCAGCCTGGCGGAGTTGCAACCGTACGACACGGTGATTCTGGCCAATGTGCCACGCGAGGATTTTTCTGAAGCTCAGATCAACATGCTGGTGCGCAACACACAGCAGATGGGGTGCGGGCTGGTGATGCTGGGTGGGCCGAACAGTTTTGGCGCCGGCGGCTGGGCGAACACCGAGATCGAAAAAGCGATGCCGGTCGACTTTGAAATCAAGGCGGCCAAGGCCAATCTCCGCGGCGCGCTGGCGATGATTATGCACGCCTCGGAGATCGCCAACGGCAACCACTGGCAAAAGGTGATCGCCGAAGAGGCGCTCAAGGCGCTTGGTTCGCAAGACTACTGCGGCGTGCTGCACTGGATTGGCACCGACAAGTGGTTGTGGGAACCGGGCATGCGGCAAGTGCGGTCCGACCGCGAGAAGATGTTGGCCCAGATCAGCAAGATGCAGCCCAGCGACATGCCGCAGTTTGGGCCGAGCATGGAGATGGCGCGGGCGGCGATGGCGCGGTTAGGGGATGTGGCCGTCAAGCATATGATCATCATCAGCGATGGCGACCCGGCGGCGCCGGCGCAATCGATCCTGAACGGCCTGGTGGCGGGCAAGGTAACGGTGTCGACGGTGGCGGTGGGGGCGCACGGCCCCGCCGAGAGCGCACTGTTGCAGCGCATCGCCACGGCGACCGGCGGCAAGTACTATCAGGCGTTCAACGCCAACGCGCTGCCGCGGATCTTTCAGCGCGAGGCGCGGCGGGTGGCGCGTCCCTTGATCTTTGAGCACGCCGCCGGTTTCGCGCCGATCGTCAACTTGTCGAACGAAATCGTCAGCGGATTGCCGGAGCGATTGCCGCCGATCACCGGCTTTGTGATGACCACGGCCAAGGAACATCCGCTGGTGGAGATCGAGATCGTTTCGCCGCGGCCGACCGACGGCAAGAACAACACGATCCTGGCGACGTGGACCTACGGGCTGGGGCGCAGCGTGGCCTTCACCACCGACGCCGGAGCGCGCTGGGCCAAAGGCTGGGCAGGCTGGGAGGATTACGAACGCTTTTTCTCGCAGATGATTCGCTGGTCGATGCGCCCCTCGGGGGATACCGGCAACTTCACCGTGGCGACGGAGGTGAAGGATGGGCAAGGCCGAGTAGTAGTCACCGCGCTCGACAAGGACGATCAGTTTCTCAACTTCCTCAGCCTGGGGGGGAGCGTCATTGGTCCCGACATGGAGGCCCATGAGGTGACGGTGAAGCAAGTGGCGCCGGGGCGCTACGTGGGCACGTTCGACGCCAGCGCCGCGGGGAGCTACTTTTTGATGCTCAATCCAGGCGCGGGACGGGCGCCCTTGCGCAGCGGGCTGAATGTGCCGTACTCGGCGGAGTTTCAGACGCTGGAAACGAATGAGGCGCTGTTGGAATCGCTGGCGGCGCTGGCGCCGCGGGGCGGCAGGCCGGGCATTGTCATCGCCGAGGACGCGCGCGACGGCGCTAAGACTCCGGAAAAAGCCAACCTGTTTCGGCACGATTTGCCAAATGCCCGCAGCAGCCAGGACGCGTGGCACTTCATGCTGCTGTTGGGTAGCTGCCTGTTCTTTTTGGATGTGCTGGTGCGGCGGGTGACGTTCTCCTTTACCTGGGTGCGTCCGGCGCTGGCGAAGGTGCGCGACCGCGTGCTACGGCGCGAGGCCGCCGCCCCCGCGCCAGAATACATGGAGCGACTGGCGACGCGCAAAGCGGAGATTTCGCAGCAATTGGAAGAGCGCCGCGCGACGGCCCGCTTCGAGCCGGAAGCGGAATCGACCGCACCGACGACTGGCGCGGTGGCCGAGGAACTAGGGGCCAAGCCGCCGTCGGCCGCAAAGCCGACGCCGCCGGCGCAGTCGCTGGGTCCGCAGCAGAAGGAAGAAGACGACTACACCAGCCGCTTGCTCAAGGCCAAGAAGCGCGTCTGGGACGAGCGCAACAAGGACTCGTAGCCATGGGCACGGGGCAAATCGCGAAACACAACTCAACCAACTCATTCGAGATAAAACCATGAGTCTTGCCGAAGGGATCGAACAGCGGGCCGAACAATTCGCGCAGCGATACGCCGCGGTCCGCGAGCAGATCGGCCGCGTGATCGTGGGACACGACGAGATCGTGCATGGCGTGTTGACCTGCCTGTTTGTCGGCGGGCATTGCCTGCTGGAGGGGGTGCCCGGACTCGGCAAGACGCTTTTGGTGCGCACGCTGGCCAAGGCGCTCGATTTGCAGTTCTCGCGGATTCAATTCACGCCCGACTTGATGCCGGCGGACATTTTGGGCACGAACATGGTGATGGAGACGCCCGAGGGGCGGCGCGTGTTTGAGTTTCAGCAGGGGCCGATCTTCACGCAGATCTGCCTGGCGGACGAAATCAACCGGGCCACGCCCAAGACGCAATCGGCGATGCTGGAGACGATGCAGGAAGGCTCGGTGACGGTCGGCGGCAAGCATTACCAGTTGCAGCAGCCGTTTCTGGTGATGGCCACACAGAATCCGCTGGAGCAAGAGGGAACGTATCCGCTGCCCGAGGCGCAGCTTGACCGCTTCTTTTTCAAGCTGCTGGTAGGGTATTCGACGCGTGATGAACTGATGCAGGTGTTGGACCGCACCACGCGCGGCGAGGTGATCGAACCGGCGCGGGTGATGGACGGGCCAGAGATATTGAAGTGGCAAGCGCTAGTGCGCGAGGTGCTGGTGGCGTCGCACGTGCAGGACTACATCGTGCGGCTGGTGCTGGCGACGCATCCGGGGGGGCAGTACGCGCCGGCGATCACCAACCAGTACATTCGCTGGGGCGCCAGTCCCCGCGCGGCGCAGGCGGTGGCGCTGGCGGCCAAGGTGCGGGCACTGCTCGAAGGGCGCTACAACGTGAGTTTTGAGGACGCGCGCCGCGTGTATCTGCCGGCCTTGCGGCATCGGGTGCTGCTCAACTTCGAAGCGCAGGCCGAAGGAGTGGAGTCGGACAAGGTGCTGCTGGATTTGCTCGAACAGGTGCCGGAAAAGGGGGAGGCGGACAAGGCGGCGTGAGGGGGAGGGGCAAGTGACTAGTGGTTTATGGCGAGGGAGAAAGTGAAGAGCACTGGCAGAGCCAGTGGCACGCGAAACTAGGTCAAACACTCAAGAGCAAATGGCGACGACGAACGAACCACTACTGAGTCCCGAGTTTCTGGCGCGGCTGGAGCGCTTGGAACTGGTCAGTCGCAAGATATTTCGCGGCCGACTGAAGGGGGAACGTCGCAGCCCGCGCAAGGGGCAAAGCGTGGAGTTTGCCGACTTTCGGCAGTATGTGGCGGGAGACGACTTGCGGTTCATCGATTGGAACACCTACGCCCGGCTGGACCGGCTGTTTCTCAAGCTGTTCATGGAAGAAGAGGATTTGCACCTGTATCTATTGATCGACAACAGCCTGTCGATGGGGTTTGGCACGCCCACCAAGCTGGAGTTCGCCAAGCGGTTGGCGGCGTCGCTCGGCTTTGTGGGACTGGTGCGCTCGGACCGGGTGAAGATCGAAACGCTGGGACAAGGCGCGCGGGCGGGCACGGCGGCGCTGCGGGGACGGCGCAGCCTGTGGCGACTGTTCGAGCAGCTTGAGGCGATTCAGCCCGAGGGGGGAACGCAACTGGCGCAGGGGGTGAAGAACTTTTGCCTGCGCAACTCGGGCAAGGGAATCGTGGTGTTGGTGAGCGACCTGTTGGACAAACACGGCTATGAAGAGGCGCTGCGTTACCTGGTGGCGCAGCGCATGGACTGCTACGTGATTCAGGTGCTGGCGGCCGAGGAGTTGTCGCCCGACATCAAGGGGGACTTGCAGTTGGTCGACGCGGAAGACGGCGACCACGCCGACATCACGGTGAGCGCGCCGTTGATGAAGCGATACCAGCAGACGCTCGACGCGTTCGTGGGCTCAGTGCGCGATTTTTGCAATCGGCGGGGCATGGTGTATCTCTTGGCGAGCAACGAGACGCCGTTTGAGCAATTAGTGACTGGCTACCTGCGGCAGCGAGGATTGGTGCGCTGATGCCGGGCTGGCTGCCATCGTGGACCAACATGCTTTCGCCTTGGGGTTGGGCGGCCGTGTTGGCTGTGCCACCGGCGATTTTGGCGCTCTACTTTTTGCGATTGAAGCGGTCGCCGCTGGAAGTGCCAAGCACCTATCTGTGGCGCAAGTCGATCGAAGACTTGCACGTGAACAGCCTGTGGCAACGGCTGCGTCAGAGCATCTTGCTGCTGTTGCAGTTGCTGCTGGTGGGACTGGTGATCTTGGCTCTATTGCGGCCCAACTGGCAGGGGACGCAGCTTAGTGGCGGGCGATATATCTTTCTGGTCGACAACTCGGCGAGCATGGCGGCGACCGACGTGCAGCCCACCCGCCTTGCCGAGGCCAAGCGGCAGGTGATGGCGCTGATCGAAAAGATGGCCAGCGGCGACAAGGCGATGATCATCAGCTTTGCCGACCGGGCGCGCGTGGAGCAGGCATACACCGACAATCGCAAGCAACTGCGCGAGCGACTGACGGCGATTGAGCAGACCGCGCGGCCAACTTCGCTGGTCGAGGCGCTCAACGTGGCGTCGGGGTTGGCGAACCCCGGCCGCTCCGCGACCGACATCACCGACACGCAGGTGGCCGAAGCGCTGCCGGCGCAGGTGTTCATCTTCAGCGACGGGCGATTCGCCGACGTGGAGAAGTTCAGTCTTGGCAATCTCGCGCCGGTGTATGTGCCTGTCGGCGCGGCCACGGCTGAGAATTTGGCGATCGCGGCTTTCAGCACCAAGGAGGTCGAAGGAGAGTCGGGGCGCGTGCAGGCGTTCGCCAGCATCGAGAGCCATGCCAGCCAGCCGCGCGAGACGCCGCTGGAACTGTATCTCGACGGCGAACTGATCGACGCGTCGCGCGTGACGGTCGCGGCGGGAGAGTCGGCGGGGGTGGCGTTCGATCTGGACTCGCCGCTGTCAGGCGTGCTGGAACTGCGGGCGGCGACCGGCGACGACCTGAAGCTGGACGACGCCGCCTGGGCGGCGCTCAATCCGCCGCGCCGCGCGCGGGTATTGGTGGTGGAAGCGGGGCCCAATCCGCCGCTCGCGTACGCGCTGGCGACCGAGAGCGCCCGCAAGCTGGCCGACGTGACAACGCAGCCGGCGGCGTATCTTAAGGACCCCGAATATCAGCAGCGGGCGTCAGCGGGCGAGTGTGACCTGGTGATCTACGACCGGACGGCGCCGGCGGTCATGCCGCAGGCCAACACACTGTTCATTGGCAGCTTGCCGCCGGTGGATTGGAAGGCGGAGGCGAAGGCGGACGTGCCGCAGATTGTCGACATCGATCGCGCGCATCCCTTGATGCAGTTTTTGGAATTGGGAGATGTGATCATCAGCGAGGGGACGCCGCTGACGCCCCCCGGCGGCGCGTCGGTGCTCATACACGGCAGCCGCGGCCCCTTATTCGCCATCGCGCCGCGGCAGGCGTTTGAAGACGCGGTGCTGGGCTTCGAGCCGTACAGCGCCGATGAAGTCGACACCAATTGGCCGGTGCGGTTGAGCTTTCCGGTGTTCGTGCTGAACGTGCTGGAATACCTGGGCGGCCAAGCGCAGGGGCAGTTGCGGGTGGCCAGCACGGCGCCCGGCTCGGCGGTGACGCTGCGGCTTGACGGCGCGCCGAGCGAGATCACGATCCACACGCCACGGCAAGGCAAGTTGCGGGTGTCGCGCACGCCGTCGGGCGTGTTTCGCTTTGCGGACACCGACGCCTTGGGCGCTTACACGGCGAGCGCGGGCGACCGAGCGCTGGAGCGGTTCACGGTGAATTTGTTCAGCGCCGCGGAGAGCGACATTCGACCTCGCGCGCAACTGAAGATTGGACACGTTGAGGTGCAGGGGAGTCAGCAGGCGGCGCAGACCACACGGCGCGAGGCGTGGAAGTGGCTGGTGCTCGCCGGGCTGGTCGTGCTGCTGGTCGAGTGGTATATCTACAATCGCCGGGTGTACTTGTGAGAGATAGTGGCTTGTGGTCAGTGGCTAGGGGCTAGGAAAGAGCCCCTCACCCGGCCTGCGGCCGATCTCTCCCCGCAAGCGGGGCGAGGTGAAGAAAGAGGAACCGCCGAGGCGCGGAGACGCAGAGAGTGGAGCAAAATGCCGGAAGTCGCTCACGCGAAGGGGCAAAGGCGCAACGATTGATTCCTTCGCGCCGTGGCGACTTTGCGTGAGCTTTATCTGGTGGGAATTCGCACGCTGCCTCCCACTGGCGGAGCCAGTGGCACACGGCGAAGTGACGAGAATAAAGCGGCAAGGCGGACAGGATTTGAGATTGCATGACCGAGACGCGCCAAGTTGACGAGACGCAGTCGCCGGCCGAGTCGCGCCGCAGCGGCAAGCTTGTCAATCGGATGATCGAAAAGGACGTCATCCGCGAGGTCAGCTACGACGCCTATAAAAAGAAGGTGCGCGGCGTCTACGACGGGCCCAAAGGGGCGCTGTTGTCGACGGCCAGCCGATTGTCGCTGCACCTGGCGTTTGGCGAACGGCTATTGAAGTCGCGCAAATTTGACCTGCGGGGCGCCAAGAGCATCCTGGACGTAGGGAGCGGCGCCGGGCAGATTATTCAGCATCTGCTCAAGTTCGCCGATCCTGGGGCGCGCATCACCGGCTTTGATCTGTCGCACGAGATGCTCAAGCGGGCGCGGCGGCGGTTGGAAAGCGACCGCCCGCTGTTTGTCACCGCCGATCTGACGCAGTTGCCGTTTCCCGACGAGACGTTCGACTGCGTGACATGCGGCTATGTGCTTGAACACTTGCCCGACCCGCGACCGGGACTGGCGGAACTCAGCCGCGTGCTGGTCGCTGGTGGGCGGATGCTGCTGATCGCGACCGAGGACAACTTTGGCGGCGCGTGGACGAGCTATTTCTGGCTCTGCCGCACTTACAACCGCGCGGAACTGAAGGCCACTTGCGCGGAGCTAGGCCTGGAGTGGCGGCGCGAGTTGTGGTTTTCCCGCTTTCACGAATGGATGAAGGCGGGGGGCATCTGCGTCGAGATTGTCAAGCGATCATGAGCGTGCGGCCACGGCCTGCGCCAGCGGCCGTGCGATTCGGGCCGGCTCGTCGTTGGCGACCGGCGAACGCAGCACGATGCGAGTGAGTTCCGGCGGGCAGTTGTAGCGCAACGGATCAAGCGCCGACACGCCGCGACTGACATGCATCAGCGTGGGCGGTTCGTGAAACAGGCCGCAGGCGTACTTCACGCCATAGCGGCTGGGGCTGAACAGCGGTCCCACCAGCGGCAGGCGGATTTGTCCGCCATGGTTGTGACCGGCCAGCATCAGATCGAAGCCGTGGCGGCGGGCCCAGGGAAGTTGATCCGGGGTGTGCGCCAAGAGGACGCGGAGCGCGGTGGCGTCGTCGATGCGGGTCATGTCGGCGGCGGGGCGAATCCACGGCAGTTCGTTGCCCGCTAAGAGGATCGTTTCGCCCTCGATGCACAGCTCTTGATGGCGGGCGCCGAGATAGCGCGTGCCGGCATCGACGATGGCTTGGCGCAGCCGCGGCAAGTGGCTCTTGAGGCGCACATCGTGGTTGCCAAACACGAAGAACGAGCCATATTTCGCGCGCAGTCGGCCAAAGACGTCGCTCGACCAGTCGATGCACTCGGGGCGATCGACGAGATCGCCGGTGATGAGAATCAGATCGGGCTCGAGCGCGCTGGTTAGCTCGGCGACTTCGACAAAATAGCGGCGGTCGATGATGCCAGTGAAATGCAGATCGGACAGATGGGCGATCGTGAGGCCATCGAGCCGAGCGGGCAGGCGCGAGAGTTCGAGCTCTTTTTCGGTGATCTCCAGTTGAAAGCACTCGTTGCCTGGCAGTCGCGTGAGGGGGCGCAGCCAGCTATTGCCATCGGGCCGGTAGCCCAGGCGGCGGACCATGTCGAGCCGTTGGGCCGACTGGCGCTTGAGCGGTCGCAGCGGCCCGCGACGCAGGTTGCGGTTGGCCCAGACCGCCAGACCGGGGACTCCAAGCACGCAGCAGCAGAGGAAGTACCAAACGGCGGGTCCCGCCGGCGTGGCGCTTAGCCAATCCAAGCCGTCGCGCCAGAACCACAACATGTAAACCAGCGGCGCCGCGCAGAGGCTGCCGAGCCCCAGGATGTTGACGATCGTCACGCCCAATTTGGCCAAGCGGGTGGCATGGATCTGGTTGACCACGCAGGCCCAGAGCGCGGTGTGGCCAATCAGTGCTAGCAGCAGCAGGAAATACGTCATTCAGGAGGCTCGGCGGGGTTTAGCATGGGGGGCGATCATCGTGGGGAATGTATTGGACCGCAAGTGCAGCCTGTGGATTGAAGCGTCCCTCGCTCGGCCGGCGGCCAAGAGGCAAGCGGCTAGTGATCTGTGGCTGGTGAAGTAGGGAAAGATCCTCCTCACTCGGCCCGCGGCCGACGTCTCCTCACAGGCAGGGCGAGGAGAAGCGGGAGACGTTTTTCTAGGTTTGCTCGACCTTCACCGGGCCGGGGACGCGCACTGCTTCTTCCACAGTGCCGAGGAGTTGATCGAGCCGGAACGGTTTGTAGAGCACCGCCTTGGACGACAGACCTGCCTGGCGCGCCTTGACGATCGAGTGTCCGGGGTCGTAGCCAAAGCCGGTCATCAGCACCAGCGGCACCGGGTTGATCACCTCTTGCAGGCGCAACATCAGGTCGTAGCCCGACATATCGGGCAGGCGAATGTCGGCGATAATGACATCGTAGCCGCCGTGGGCCAGCGTGCTGCGGACCATGAAGACGGCTTCGGCGCCGTTGTGGGCGGTTTCGACAATGCAGCCATAGCGATCCAACAGGGCGTGGGCGGCGCTGCGCACGCTCTCGTCGGCGTCGACCACCAGCACTTCCTTGCCGCGGAGCAGCGGGCGCTCGTCTTGCGGCAAAACCTGCGGCACGGCCTGGGTGGGGGTCATCTTCTGCCCCACCTTTTGAATGACCTGCTTGATGTCGCGGGCGTTTCGCAAGATGCGCTGCAGGCGCTCGACCACCTCGGGCTCGTGGCCGATGTAGCGCTCCATGATGTTCACGGCGCAATTGAGGATGTCGTCGACGGGCAGGGCGACCGCGCTATGAATGGCCTCGACGCTCTCGGCGGCGGTGCTGGCCTTCTCGGCGACGAGCAGTTCGAGCTGATTAAGGGCCGCTGCGACGTCGCGGGTGAACAGCTCCAAGAACTGCAGGTCGCTTTCGGTGAAGGCGCGGGGCTCGGGGCTCTCGACGTTGAAGGTGCCGATCACCTCGTCGTGCAAGATGAGCGGCACGGTAAGCGAGCTTTTGGCGCCGGTGGCCCCTTTCAGGTAGAGCGGGTCTTCGGTGGTGTCTTCGCACAGATAGCTCTTGCCGGTGGCGGCCACAAAGCCAGTGACTCCGTTGCCATGCGAGCGGGCGTGCAGCTCGCGCTGCTGGGCCTCGATATCCATGCCGACGGCCAACAGCGGCATCAGGCGGCCGCTCTGCTTGTCGAGCAGGCGAATTTCGACGACGTCGAAATTCAGTAAATCCTTGGTGTAATGCAGGATGTTCGACTTGAGCAGCTCAATCCGCTCTTGCACCGTCATCTGAAAGAGTTCGTCGGGCGTCAGGTCGGCCAACTCGATGCCGGCGCGATGGATCGCCGCCAACTTTTGCTGCTGCAACGTCTCAACAGTGATGTCGCGGACGGTGACGATCAGAATTTGGTGCGGGCCGTCAGAATCGCGGGCCGGCACCGCATGCACGTGAAAGTATCGGTTCTCGCTCGACTTGAGCGTGGTGGAGCTGGATTGGCCGGTGGCCAGCGCGGTGTGAAAGGGACAGAAGTCGGGGCCGAGGATCTCGGGGCTGCCGAGCACCGCGTAAAAGTTTTGACCAACGACCGAATCGCGGCCGCTCCATTCGCAGAGCCGGCCATTTCCCCAGATAATGGAGTTGTCGTGGTCGAGCAGCACCACGCCATCGGGCATGCCTTCCAGAATCAAATCGTTCTGGAGCAGTTTGCCAACCTGCAATGCCTCTTCGAAGTGAGCGCCGCTGACGAAGACCCCCGCGAAGTCGTCTCGCTTGAGGCGAGCCAAGGCGCGGAGCATCGACTCCGCCACCACGACTTCGAACGTCTCACCGAGCCGGGCGAGATCTTGCTCGTCTCGTTCTCGGGAGTCGCAAACAACCAGTATCTTGGGCTTTGCCGTCACCCCCTCAACTCCAATTCCGCGCACCCGCTGCATCATTATAAAAGCGCTACATGGTTGGAACAACCGGGCCGGAACTCCCTATCATCATCGTCTGCGCCGCTTTCGCATATTCAACGCGCGAGGGCGAGTAAAACGCGTAGCGGGGACTACCGCGCCCGAGCGATTCGCGCCAGCGACACGCTCGTTACAGTCGGCGCCCGGACAATCTTCATACGCTGGCTGGCATGGTTGGATCGGAAACCATTGAGATTTTCATGAACGCGGCATATTCGGCCGCGAGGATGCAAGCGACATGACGCACTGGCGCGACAAGAATCGGCAGGCCTGGGACGCCCTGGCGCGGGCACGGCACCCCTTTACCTTGGCGGCACGGGACGAGGATTTTGCCGATCCCGTGCGTGCCTTGGACATTGCGGGCTGGCTGACCAGACCCCTGACCGGCGCCCGAGTGTTATGCCTGGCGGCAGGGGGTGGGCGGCAGAGCGCGCTGTTTGCCGCGGCGGGCGCCGAAGTAACGGTGGTCGACATCAGCCCCGAGGTGTTGGCGATCGACCGCCGGGTAGCGGAGGAGCGGCAATTGAACGTGCGGGTGATCGAGGGGTCAATGGACGACTTGTCGATGCTGGCCGAAGGAAGTTTTAACCTGGTGAATCAACCGGTGAGCACCTGTTACGTGCCCGACATACGCGCGGTGTATCGCGAGGTGGCGCGGGTGCTCGCGCCGGGGGGGCTGTACATCAGCCAGCACAAGCAACCGGCGAGCCTGCAAACCGAACTAGCGCCGTCGAGCGAGGCGGGCTATTTGTTGGGGGAGCGTTACTACCGCGAGACGCCGCTGCCGCCGGTGGCGACCTCGATGCTGCGCGAGACGGGCGCCGACGAATACCTGCACCGCTGGGAAGAAATGATCGGCGGAATGTGCCGGGCAGGGTTTGTGGTCGAAGATTTGATCGAACCGGTACACGCCAAGCCAAACGAGCCAGTAGGCAGCTTTGGACACCGCGCTTGCTACGTGGCGCCGTATGTGCGGATCAAGGCGCGGCGGTTAGGACGGCCACCGGCGGCTAGCCTGTGGGTGCCGGAGTAGTGGCGAGACGGTCAATGGCGTGGGGCAGAAGCAAGATTAAGCCGCGGTGTCGCCGAGGCGCAGAGAAGGCAGTACGGCGTGATCGCGTCCGGTCGCAAGGCCGATTGGCCGCGTCAATTCGCCTGGTGGATGATCTCGCACAGGCGGCCGAGGGTTTGGCCAATTTCGGTGCGGTCGGTGACGCCATTGATGTGAACCCCATTGACCACCAGCGAGAAGGCGAGTCGCCGGCCGCTGGCGGCGGTCAAATAACCGGCCAGCGCTTTGCTGGTGAGCAGATAGCGCTGGTTCATAGTGTTGCGCCAGTAGAGTGTGCCGGTCTTGGCTTGTGCTTTGCCGCGCGCGGGGCTATCGGCGGCGACCGCGTCGGACAAGGTGCCATCGACGCCAAGGACCGGCAGCGCACGCTCGTAGACCTCGAAGTCGGGGCGCGTGCTCATAGAACGCAAGAGTTGCACGTTGACGCGCGGGGTAGTGAAGTCGGCATTAGCGCCGCCCGCCGCGCCGCCAAAGGAAATCTCGTCCACGGCGACGCCAGCGTTCTTCAAGAAGTCGTGCTGCATGCGCAGGCCCGCCGCCAGCGAGCGTTTGCCTTCGCGAGCGGCGAGCAGGAGAGGCAGGGTGCTGGCGTGCAAATTGTGACTGACCTTGAGGATCAGGCGCGCGTTCTCCGAGAAAGGGGGCGAGCGCAGCAGGGCCGTTTGCTCGAAACCGGCATAATCCATCTTTTCGGGCAGTATCTCGCTGGGGTTCGGCATATCGAGTTTGGCATTGGTTTCCACGCCCGCGCGCTTCAGGGCCTCGATGAGCAGGGTGCGGGCCCAACTGGCGGCGTCGGGGATTTCGTACACATGAAGCACCGGTTTGTGATCGGCGGCAATTTGACCTTCGATGGTAATGGTCCACGGAGTCGAAGCGTCAACACCGATTAAGGTGGCGCTTTTCGGCTTGGCGGTGCGGACCTTGTTTTTGACCTTGAGAATCGACGCTTGTGGCCGGTGTTCAACGACCGCCGGCTCTCCTTGCTTGCCGGGGGCAATGTGCAAGTCAATCACGTTGTCGTTGACCAAGATGGGTCCAAGCTGAGCAGGGCCGCTGCCGGTGGAACTGGCGGAATCGAAGATCCGATCGTCGATGACCACCTCGCCAAGGTGACGCTTGATCCCGGCGCTGGCGACTTGCCGCGCCAGATCGTCGAGTCCGGCGAGGGGGTCGGGGTCCGTAAGTTCGGCTTCGGAAGTGCCGTTGGCGTAGGTGTGATCGTGGTTGGCAAAGGCGATTTCGCCGTTGGCGGTGGTGCGGCCCCCTAGCGTGAGGTCGCCGCTGGCGACCAGGATGAGGTCGCCCTGCAATTGGCCATCGACCAGTTCTCCACGTCGGTAGATGGGAGTTTCAAAACGAAAGTCCTTGCCGAGGCGATCGAGAGCGGCGGCGACCGAATAGAGCTTGGTGGTCGAGGCGGGCGCAAAAAGCTGATCGGCGTTGTGTTCGTAGACGACGTCGCCCGTCTTCAGGTCGACGACCAGCACCCCCCAGTGGGCGTTCTTGAAGCGCGGCTCGCGAATGATCTGTTCGATCTCGGGCGTCAGCCGATCGCCGGCCAGCGCGGTGGAGGCCAGAAAAACGAAGCAGCAGAAGCTGTGGCGAATGATGCGCGACATTTCGATCCTCGCGGCGCCGGAGCAAAGTGATGATTCGCCACGATTGTGGTCGCGCAACGCCGCGGGTGCAAATTTGGCGGGCGCGGCCATGTCTGGCGCTATGCCAGTTCGGCGATGGGCTGGCCATCGGATAGGATCGGAAACGGCCGCCCGCGAAAGTCTTTGAAGGCCGTCTGCGGGTTGACGCCCAGGTGCTGGTAGATGGTGGCCAACAGGTCCTGCGGACGCAAAGGGCGCTCGGCGGGATATTCCCCCTTGGAGTTGGTGGCGCCGACCACTTGCCCCATGCGCAGTCCACCGCCCGACACCATCGCCGACATGGCGCCGGGCCAATGATCGCGGCCCAACAGGCCCGCCACGTTGTTGACTCGCGGGGTGCGGCCAAACTCGCCGACGGCGACGACCATCACGCGACGATCAAGCCCGCGCTGACGCAGATCTTCGATGAGCGCCGAGATGGCCTGATCCATGAACGGCGCGCGATAGCGCATGGCGTCGGCCAGGTCCCAGCGGGTATCGACGTTGATATGGTCGTCCCAACTGAAATAGCGGTCGGCGAGGGTGGGCGCCAAGGCGTCGACGGTGATGACCGCCGTGCCGGCCTCGGCCAGGCGGCGAGCCAAGAGGCAGGACTGACCCCAGAGGTGCCGCCCGTAACGGTCGCGGAGGCGGTCGTCCTCGCGCGAGATGTCGAAGGCCGTGGCGACGGTGGGATGGGTGAGCATCTCGAGCGCGCGGGCGCGAAACTCGTCGACTCCTTCGAGCGCGCCGCTGCGGTCGAGGTCGCGGCGCAGCCGGTCGAAGCGGGAGATCATCGTGGCGCGATCGTCGAGGCGGTGGCCATCGACACCTGCCGAAAGGGTGAGATTGGGGGGCCGGTAGTCGGCGGCCGACGGGTCGCCGGCGGCGAGCGCCGAATGGGCGATGCCGAGATAGGTAGGCTGCGTCATGAAGGGCTGACGCGGAATGCCGACATACTGCGGCACACCATCGAGGCGCGCGCCGCGCAACCGACTGGCGATCATGCCGAAATCGGGATGGTCGGAACGGGCGGTCGAGGTGGGGTCGATCTGCGCCGGCGTCTTGCCGGTCAATAGCTCGATCGAACCGTCGTTATGCGCCGACATTTCGTGGTGCAACGAGCGGATCAGCGAGATGTGGTTCCCCAGCCGCGCTTGTAGGGGAAAGACCTCGCAAAGGTCCATGCCGGGGACGGTGGACTGGATGGAGCGAAACGGCCCGCGATACTCAAGCGGCGCCGCCGGCTTGGGATCGTAGGTTTCGAAGTGACTCGGCCCGCCCCACATCCAGAAAAGGATGACCGAGGTGTCGGCGGTGGAGTTGTTTGTGGCCGCCCGAGCGGCGAGCACATCGGCCAGCGAGGCGCCGCCCAGCGCCAAGGCGCCGGCGCGGAGAAACTCGCGGCGGCGGAGCGGACCCCAACAGCGCGGCCGGTCCATCGTGGGCCTCTAACAGGTGGGACACGTACAGGCCAAGGCGGGATGCTGAGAATATAGCCGGCTTTTCTTATGGCCGCCAATCGTGGGAAATGGTCTAGCGGTCTGTCGGTCGGCTTGGGGGCATCTGCTTTCGCCATGTGGTCCGCGGTGGTAGTCTAGTTTTGGCTTCGAGGCGCCTGGCTAGAGCAGGGACCTGACGGCATGAAATGGTCGCACCGTATTGCGCGTCGCTTGACCGCGGCGCTCGCCGTGTCGCTGGTGATTGCGGCGACAATCGCCACGGCTGAGGAACCGCCTGCCGCCGCGCCCGCCAAAGTGAGCTATTGGAAGGACGTGCGGCCGATCTTCCAGGAGCATTGCCAGGGATGCCATCAACCGGCTAAAGCTGGTGGGGGACTGGTGCTGACCTCCATCGCCGACATGCTCAAGCCGGGGGAGACGGAATTGCCGGGGCTTGTGCCGGGCAAGCCCGACGAGAGCACCATTGTCGAGCAAATTACGCCAACCGGTGGCGAGGCGCCAGCGATGCCCAAAGGGCGACCGGCGCTGGCAGCGCTGCAAATTGAACTGATTCGCAACTGGGTGACGCAAGGGGCGGAGGACGACTCGCCGGCCTCGGGCAAGACGGTCGTCGACGCGGCGCATCCGCCGGTCTATCAGGCGGCGCCGGTCATCAGCGCCCTCGATTACTCGCCCGATGGACAATTTCTGGCTGTCTCGGGCTATCACGAAGTGCTGCTGCACAAATCCGACGGCTCGGAGTTGGTCGCGCGGCTGATTGGCCTGGCCGAGCGAATTGAGTCGCTGGCGTTCTCGCCCGACGGCAAATTGCTGGCGGTGACGGGGGGCTCGCCCGGGCGATTTGGCGAGGTGCAAATCTGGGACGTGGCCGAACGGAAGTTGACGCTATCGCAAGGGCTGACCTACGACACGGTGTATGGCGTGAGTTGGTCGCCCGACGGAACGCGAATCGCCTTTGGCTGCGCGGACAACACCCTGCGCGCAATCGACGTGAACAGCGGCCAGCAGGTCCTCTACCAGGGCGCGCACAGCGATTGGGTGCTGGATACGGTCTTTTCGACGGACGCCTCGCACCTGATGAGCGTGAGCCGCGACCGATCGATGAAGTTGACCGAAGTGGCCACGCAGCGGTTTGTGGACAACATCACCAGCATCACGCCCGGTGCGCTGAAAGGGGGCCTGATGACGCTCGACCTGCGTCCGGGACGCCAGCCGGCCGACGATCAGGTGATTTGCGGCGGGGCCGATGGCACGCCAAAGCTATACAAAATCTATCGCACGCAAGCCCGCGTGATCGGCGACGACTTCAACCTGGTGCGGGCCTACGAGGCGATGCCGGGGCGTATCTACAGCGTCGACTTCAATGTCGATGGCACGCGCTTCGTAGTCGGTTCGAGCGAGGGGAGCAGCGGCGAGGTGCGTGTTTACCTGGCTGAGGACGGTAAATTGCAATCGAAGCTCGAAGGCCAGATCGGCGCGGTCTTTGCCGTGGCGTTTCGCAAGGACGGCAAGGAAGTCGCTTCGGGCGGGTTCGACGGGATGGTGCGATTGAGCGAAGCCGAGACAGGCAAGCTGGTCAAAGAATTCGTGCCGGCGCCCCTCGCGCCGGCCAGCGGGGCGACGGCAAGCAAATGAGCGAACAACCAAGCGCATAAGTGGCCAAGACGAAGGAAGCAGCCTGATGCGACGATTAGCAACACGCTGGTTGATGGGTAGCTTGGCGCTGACGCTGGGCCTGGGGGGCGCGCTGGCCGACGACGCGCCGCCGGCGCCGGTGGCCGAGACGGAACAGCTACCCGCCGGGGCGACGGTGGTGAAACTCGAAGCACAGCCGACGGCAATTGAACTAACCAACAAGTACGCCTATCGCCAACTGCTGCTGACAGCCGTGACCGCCGCTGGCGAGCGGCTGGACGCCACTCGGCTAGCGACATTGACGGCGCCGAGCGATCGAGTGACGGTGAGCCCGTCGGGACAAGTGCGCGCGGCGATCGATGGCGAAGCGCAGCTTGTGTTTGAACTGGCTGGCCAAAGCGTGACCGTGCCGGTGAAGGTGAGCGGCGTGGCCGCGCCGTACACGGTGAGCTTTGTGCGCGACGTGATGCCGGTCATGTCCAAGATGGGCTGCAACGCGGGGACGTGTCACGGATCGGATGGCGGCAAGAACGGATTCAAGTTGAGCCTGCGGGGATACGATCCCGAGTTCGATCATCGCGCCTTGACCGACGACTTGGCGGGACGTCGTTTCAACCGCGCGGCGCCTGAGCAGAGCCTGATGCTGCTCAAGCCCTCGGGGGGTGTGCCACACGTGGGAGGCGTTTTGACCCGGCCCGGCGAGCCGTATTACGGGCTATTGCGGGAGTGGATCGCGGCCGGGGTGAAGCTCGATCTGGACACCCCACGAGTAACCAAGATTGAGCTAGCGCCGCAGGGACCGCAGATCTCCTTGCCCGGCATGAAGCTGCAAATGACGGTGCTGGCGCATTACAGCGACGGCGCGGTGCGCGACGTGACGGCCGAGGCGTTTATCGACAGTAGCCTGACCGAGGTGGCCGAGTGCGACAAACGCGGGCTGGTGACCGCGGTGCGCCGCGGCGAGGCGGCGATGCTGGCCCGCTACGAGGGAAACTACGCGGCCACCACCGTGACCGTGATGGGCGACCGCACGGGCTTTGTGTGGCATGAGCCGCCGCACAACAACTACATCGACGAGTTGGTGTATCGCAAGCTGGCAGGGTTGAAAGTGGAGCCCAGCGACTTGTGCTCCGACGCCGACTTTATTCGCCGGGTTTCGCTCGATTTGACCGGACTGGCGCCAACCGCCGACGAAGTGCGAGCGTTCTTGGCCGATGGTCGCGAGACATGGATCAAGCGTCAAGAGTTGATCGACCGATTGATCGGCAGCCCCAGCTTCGTCGACTATTGGACCAACAAGTGGTCAGACTTGTTGCAGGTGAACCGGCGCTTTTTGAGCGAGAAAGGGGCGTGGGCGCTGCGCAATTGGATACGTCAGGCGGTGGCGAGCAACATGCCATACGATCAATTCGCGCACGCGATTCTGACGGGAAGCGGCTCGACGTTCGTGAATCCGCCGGCGGCCTATCTGCGCGTGTTGCGCGAACCGACCGAAGCGATGGAGAACTCGACCCAGTTATTTCTGGGAGTGCGCTTCAATTGCAACAAGTGCCATGACCACCCGTTTGAGCGCTGGACGCAGAACCAGTACTACGAGTTATCGGCGTTCTTCGCGCAGGTAGGTCGCAAGGCTGGCGCCAACCCGGATGAAGAGATCGTCTTCGACACGACGTCGGGGGAAGTGCAACATGTGAAGACCGGTCAGGTCATGGCGCCGGCGTTCCCGTATCAACGCGAACTGGCCAGCGACGACGCCCCCAACCGGCGAGCGCAGTTCGCGGATTGGGTGGTGTCGAAGGACAACCAGTATTTCGCGACTAGCTATGTGAATCGCATCTGGAGTTATTTGCTCGGCGTGGGGCTGATCGAACCGGTCGACGATATTCGCGCCGGCAATCCACCTTCGAACCCCGAATTGCTCCAGCGGATGACCGATGAGTTTGTGGCCGAGGGCTTTAATGTGCGGCAGTTGATGCGCACGATTTGCCAGTCGCGGGCATACCAGCACTCGATCATCGCGAACAAGTGGAATGAGGACGACCAGACAAACTATTCGCACGCGCTGGCCAGGCGGTTGCCGGCGGAGACGCTGTATGACGCCATTGAGCGGGCGACGGGCACGGCGGTTGATCTGCCGGGCGTGCCGGCGGGCTACCGGGCGGCGCAACTGCCCGACCCCAATGTGGAGTTGCCGGGGCGCTTTTTGGGACTCTTTGGCCGACCGCCGCGCGAAAGCGCCTGCGAGTGTGAGCGCTCCAGCGGCGTGGTGCTCGGACAGGCGCTGAACCTGGTGAACGGCCCGGTAATCGCCGAAGCGATTGCCGGTCCGCAGAACCGCATCACGGCGCTGGCCAACAAGGAGAGCGACGACGCCAAGCTGGTCGAGGAGTTGTTCTTGTCGATTCTGTGCCGGCCGCCACGGGCCGATGAGAGCGAGACGGGCATCCAAGCGATTCGCGAGGCGGACAATCGCCTGTCGGGCGCGCAAGACCTGGCGTGGGCGCTGATCAACAGTCCGGCGTTCTTGTTCAACCACTAGGCGTAGTGGCAAGATAAGAAGCCACCGGGCGCCGCGCAGCTTGGCAGCGGTAAAATGGCCAGTCGGATTTCATGATGAGCGCCGCACACAAGTCGGCACCAGCATGGCGCTGGCTGGTGATCGCGCTGGCGCTGCCGACGGCGCTACTGGCGCAGAAGCTCACGCTTGATTTGTGGGCCGACGAAGTCTACACCCTCTACGAGTTCGCCAGCCAACCGGTTTCGCAAATCGTACGCGACTACTCGGCGCCGAACAATCACATCTTTTACACGCTGCTGCTCAAGCCAGTGGCGGCGATCTCGACCCAAGTCGCGGCGCTGCGATTGCCTTCTTTGGTTTTGGCGGTGCTGACGCTGACCACGGTGTTCGCGCTGGGCGCACAGTTGTTCGACCGCGTGGCGGCGGTAACGGCTAGCCTGGCGCTGGGGCTCAATGTGATGTTCTTGACGCACGCCATGCAATTGCGCGGCTATGGGATATCGATGGCGCTGACGGCCGGGCTGATGTGGCTGGCAGCGCGGCAGGTGGGTATTGGCGCCTCGAAGGCGCCAGCGCAAGGACACAACGACGACGTCTTAGGCGCCCAACTTGCGCGGGCGCTGGCGACCACGCTGGGGGGCGCGGCGCTACTGTACACCGTGCCGACCAACGCGCTTTTTTTGGGACCGCTAACTTTGTGGGTCGTGGCACGAGGCTGGAAGCAGGCAGTCGACCGGCGCGACGCGCCCAAAATGCTGGCGCCGTGGTTGGCCGCCTGGCTTTTGGCGGTGGCCCTTTATGCGCCGGTGCTGGAGCAATTGCGCGCGCAAAGCGCCATGCAGTGGGCGGGACTTGGCGCCTCGATGCGACTGGTGAGAGATGTGCTTTGGGCCGCCGGACATGACCTGTGGCCGCTGTGGGTGGTGGCATTGGCGCTGATCGCCGTGCGCAAGGGGAGTTCGGCATTCGCGTCCTTCCGGCAAAATCGTACTGCCTGGTCGCTCTTGGCAGTGATGCTGCTGGGGCCGTTTATCGCGGCGATTGTCCTGGGCATCACCCCGTTTGTGCGCAACTATTGCCCGCTGCTGCCGGCGTTGGCAGTGGCGACCGGGGGGCTGATTTCGATGGCGGCCCAGGCGTTTGCCCAACCGCGCGGCGGGGACGATAGCCGGCCGGTGATGACCGCGGCCCTGGCGGTGATCTTGGTCTTGTTGCCGGCCGTGCTTGTTTATCCGTCGCGACTGGAGCGCGTGCGGAAAGCCCGGTTCGCGCAGGATGGATATTACAACTACTACTCGGCCCGCTTTGAGCCATCTTGCGCCGCGCGGACGCTGCGCGCGGCGATTGGCCCGGCGGAGAATTATCGAATCTGCTTTGGCGCGTCGGACCACCATGCCTTGTCGCACGCGCTGGCAGAGGTGGGCTTTCCGCTGCCGCCAGAGTTGGTGACGGGGGACCGCGACGGCGGAAGCGGCTTTCTGTATGTGGTGCTGCCCGCCCGCCCCAACAACGATGAGGTGGTCAAGGCGTGCGGGGCGAGTATGGCGACGGTTGAGCAGTGGCCAGTGGTTGCGCAGTGCGGTTACTACGAAGTGCGCCGCTCGCCGGAGCGGGTAACGCTGAAATAGTGGCTAGCGGGCACTTGCCGCTTGTCAGGCGTGCATGGCGAGTCGAGAATGGCGCGGTTCGCGCCTGCCCGTGTTGCCCCCCCCCCCCCCCCGACCCCAGAGGTTCTCGCCCTGATGGCCGCTTTCACCTTTGGACTGAACACCAGCACCATTCGGCCAGCGAGCCTGCTGGAGAAGATCGCCATCGCCGGCGAGACCGGCTATGAAGCCATTGAGTTGTGGGCGCCCGACGTGGAGCAGCACTTGGAGGCAGGGCACAAGCTGACCGACGTAGCCAAGGCGCTCGACGATCAGGGACTGGCGCGGCCGAGCATGATCGCCCTGTGGGGGTGGTGCGATCCCGACGACGCGAAACGCGCCAAGTCGCTCGACCAATGCCAGCGCCGGCTCGACATGGCGAAAGCGCTGGGGGTGAAGCGAATCGTGGCGGGGCCGCCGGGCGAAGATGTGCCGTTCGACTTTGCCGTGGATCAATATGGCCGCATCCTGGAGATGAGTTGCGAGCGCGGCGTGCCCGCGTCGCTGGAGTTTTTGGGCTTTGTCGCCGGCATTAACACACTGGAAAAGGCGTGGTCAATCTGCGGCACGGTGGGCAACCCACAGGGGACAGTCACGGCCGACATCTGGCACATGTTTCGCGGGGGAACGCGGCCCGATGCGCTCGACGCGGTGCCGGCCGACCACATATCGTGCTTTCACTGGAACGACGCGCCAGCTTCGCCCGCACGGCAGGAGCAAAACGACTCGCATCGCGTGTATCCGGGAGACGGCATCGTGGACATCCGGCTGATCACGCGACAGTTGCGCAAGAAGGAATACAACGGTTGCCTGACTTTGGAACTTTTCAACCCCCACTATTGGAAAGAAGATTTACGGCTGGTCGCGCGGACGGGACTTGAGAAAATGAAGAAGAGCGTGGAATCGATGTAGCCCGCGGCGACAAGCCGGCGGACATGAGTGTGTCGAACGGAGTAGAGGCCACGAGTGATTGCGTCCCCGCACTTGGTTGAGACCCATGCGCTCACCAAGCAATACGATGCATTGAAGGCGCTGGCCGCCTGCACGCTGGCGGTGCGCACGGGGGAGGTGTTTGGTCTGTTGGGGCCAAACGGTTCGGGCAAGACGACCTTGATTCGTCTGTTGATGGGGTTCTTGAAGCCGACATCGGGGCGGGCCACCATTGCGGGACTTGACTGCTATCGCGAGTCGGTGGCGGCGCACCGGTTGGTGGCGTATTTGCCGGGAGAAGCGAGGCTGTTTCGGCAGATGCGCGGCTACGACGCGCTCAAGTTCTTTAGCCGGGTGCGACCGGGCGGCGACTATCAACGGTCGCTGGCGCTGGCCGAACGGTTGGAGTTGGACCTGACGCGGCAAGTGGCGTTTTTTTCGACCGGCATGCGGCAAAAGCTGGCGCTGGCGGCGACGCTGTCGTTCGACGCGCCGCTGGTGATCTTGGACGAGCCGACGGCCAATCTCGACCCCACCGTGCG
>JAIBBY010000063.1 GCA_019694455.1 Pirellulales bacterium | reverse complement strand
CAGTCCAATATGCTCCAGCGTCGACGACTGCGCAAGTCGCTCGATGCCGGCCGGAGAAATCGCCTGCGATCCCAGAGTCAAATGCTCGAGCCTGAGCTTGGACGCGATTTTCTCCAGCCCAAGGTCGGTGACGCGAGTGTTCGCGATCGACAAACTTACGAGTCGGGGAAACTGAGCCAGACACTCAATGTTGCCATCGCCCACCTTAGTGTCGTTCAATTCCAATAATTGCAAATCGGGCAAGCTGGAAATGCGTGTCAGACCGGCGTCGGTGATCCGCGTTTGATCGAGCGTTAGAAACATCAACTTCTTCATTTCCGACAAATGTTCGAGCCCGGCGTCAGTCACCGGAGTTCCTGTCAGACTCAGGCTGAACAATTGCCATGCTCCCGGCAAATAGCGCAAATCGCCGTCGGTTACCGGCATGCCGTCAAGGTAAAGTATGCCAGTTGATGAAAACTGGTGGCCGATCGCAGCCAAGGCTTCGTGAACCGGAGTGGTTTGCGGATCCGCCTCGGTGAAATCGATCTGGACGATAACCTCCCTGGAAAAGAACTCGCCCAAGGCGCCACGCAGCCAGACGGGAAGCCAGCGTGGGATTCGATTGCTCCAATGAACCCGCCCCCCCGAGGCTTCGATCCGCGCCAGCAGATCGGCCGTTTGACGGGCGCGGCGCCAACTGAACACCGCCCCGCCAATCGGTAGCGCGGCCAGCGCCGCCGCCGCTGAAAGCCCCAGCAACCGGCGGCGAGTGAGTCGAGGCAAGTTTGTCATCAGATCGCGATGCACGGAAGGAAAGAAACCGGCAATTGGCCGCGCCCGCCGCCCGTGACGCGATCGCGACGGGCACGCCAGCCTCATTCAACTCCGAATCGGCCGCGCCGTCCAATCCCGCGCAAAAAATGCTCGCGGACAAATGCGCCGTTTGTTGGCGCTTGCTGCGCTGCAACGACGCCGGCTCGAAGCTAAGCTGCACCTTCACCGAGTAGCGGTTGGCAACTTGTTGTCCGTGGCAACGCGCCGCAGAAAGGAAATAACCCATGCGCTCGCGCTGGTTCGCGCTCTTCCTCTCGATCGGTTTCGTTTGCGGCCCTGGGTCGGTCAGCGCCGCCATACAACCGTTTCTGGTCGGAGCCGCCAAACTGGAGATCACCCCTGAGCAACCGGCGCTGCTCGCCGGGTATGGCTCGCGCGCGACCGAACACGAGGGAGTCGACTCCCCGCTTTGGGCGCGGGCCCTGGCGATCGACGCGGGCAAAACGGTCGTGCTGATCGCCGTCGACAACTGCGGCATTCCGGCGGCGGTGACCGACGAGGTGGCCCGGCGAATCGCGGCCGCGCAGCCGCTGCCGCGCTCAAACATTGTCATCTGCGCGACGCACACCCATTCGGCGCCAACGCTCACCGGCTATGCCCCGGTTCTCTGGGAAGGACGAATGACGCCCGAACAAGAGGCCGGAGTTGCCCGCTACACCGCCCAATTGACCGATCAATTGGTGGCGGTCGCGCAATCCGCCCTTCAAGCCCGTCAGCCGGCAAACTTGTACTGGGGTCAGGGGCGCGTCAATTTTGGCGGAAATCGCCGAGTCTTGAGCGCTGGGCGGTGGACCGGTTTTGGGCATCAGCAAGATGGTCCCGTCGATCACAGCTTTCCGCTCTTGGTCGCCAAGCGCTCCGATGGAAGTATCGCCGCGATTTGGATGTCGTACGCCTGCCACTGCACCACCTGCGGCGATCGCAACACCATCAACGGCGACTGGGCCGGGTTCGCGAACGAGTATGTGGAACAATCCCAACTAGGCGCCGTGGCGCTCTGTACCATCGGTTGCGGCGCCGACGTGGGACCGCAGCCAACCGGCAGCCTCGATCTGGCCCAGCGGCACGGCCGCGCGATCGAAAAAGAAGTGCGGCGATTGCTGGCCAGCGAATTGACGCCCTTGACTTCGCCGCTCGAAGTTCGCGCGTCGAAACTCGCATTGCCGCTGTCGCCGGCGCCCGGCCGCGAACACTGGCAGAAAGCGGCGGCCAAACCAGGTTTTGATGGCGTCCACGCGCGGCGGATGCTCCGGATGCTCGACCAGGATGGCGCCTTGCCGAGCGCAGTCCCCTATCCGCTGACCGCCTGGGCGTTTGGCGATCAATTGGCCCTAATCTTTTTGCCGGGCGAGGTGGTCGTCGACTACGCCGTGCGATTGAAACAAGAGCTCGACTGGACGCGCGTCTGGATCAACGGTTGGAGCAACGACGTGCCGTGCTACGTTCCTTCGCGCCGGGTGCTGTTGGAAGGGGGCTACGAAGCGGACTTCTCGATGATCTATTACGGCTGGCCCGCTCGGTTCGATCCGGCGGTGGAAGAAGTGCTCGTCGGCGGGGTCACGCGGTTGGTCGGTCCGGCCTTCGCCCGCCGCCCGACTGGCTCCGCGCCAGACTTCTTCAGCTACCCAGCAAAATAGACTGGCGGCGAAAAAAGAGCCCGCGAGATCGCTGGGATCTCGCGGGCTCGTGTAAAAAACCCGGCAACACCTACTCTCGCACTTGTGGTACTACCATCGGCTCCGAAAGCTTAACTACCGTGTTCGGGATGGGAACGGGTGTGGCCTTTCGGATATGGTCACCGGAGAGGAGCCAGCGTGGCCTGTCGACCGCCACTGGCTATTGTTTCGTGCGGCATGGCGTGTGGGCCGTGCCGCGAACAATTGGTGTGTGTGGTGAGAGTGACCGCGGCCGCATTTTGCCGCGGAACTTTTAGCGCGCTCTTTGCGAGAGCGTTCGATCAACGTGATCAAGCGTTCGTCCGTTAGTATCGGTTAGCTGAGCCCATTGCTGGACTTACACATCCGACCTATTGACCTGGTAGTCTTCCAGGGGACTTTCGGGCAATTGCCCAACGAAACCTAATCTTGGAGCGGGCTTCACGCTTATATGCTTTCAGCGTTTATCCGTTCCGTCCATAGCTATCCAGCCGTGCCGCTAGCGCGACAACTGGTACACCAGAGGGACGTCCTTCCCAATCCTCTCGTACTAAAGAAGAATCTCCTCAAGTTTCGTGCGCCCACAGTAGATAGGGACCGACCTGTCTCACGACGGTCTGAACCCAGCTCACGTACCACTTTCATTGGCGAACAGCCAAACCCTTGGGAGCTTCTCCACCCCCAGGATGTGATGAGCCGACATCGAGGTGCCAAACCGCTTCGCCGCTATGGACGCTCGGAAGCGATAAGCCTGTTATCCCCGGAGTACCTTTTATCTGATGAGCGACGGCCTTTCCATCCAGCACCGCCGGATCACTAAGCCCTACTTTCGTACCTGCTCGACTGATAAGTCTCGCAGTCAAGCACCCTTTTACCTTTGCGCTCGAAGCCTGATTGCCAACCAGGCTGAGGGTACCATTGGGCTCCTCCGTTACTCTTTCGGAGGAGACCGCCCCAGTCAAACTGCCCAACTGACACTGTTCCCCGCCCGGATTCACGGGACGGGGTTAGAATTGCAGTAGGTTCAGGGTGGTATTTCACCGTTGGCTCCCCGACGACTGGCGTCGCCGGTTCACAGCCTCCCACCTATCCTACACAGAACATACCAAAACCCAATATCAGCCTGCAGTGAAGGTTCACGGGGTCTTTCCGTCTAACTGCGGGTACGTGGCATCTTCACCACGGCTACAATTTCACCGGGTCACTGGTTGAGACAGTGCTTCAGTCGTTACGCCATTCATGCAGGTCGGAACTTACCCGACAAGGAACTTCGCTACCTTAGGACCGTCATAGTTACGGCCGCCGTTTACCGGGGCTTCGGTTGCGAGCTTCGCCCGAAGGCTAACCCTCTTCCTTAACCTACCGGCACCGGGCAGGCGTCAGACTCTATACCTCCTCTTACGAGTTCGCAGAGTCCTGTGTTTTTGATAAACAGTCGCTGAAGCCGATTTACTGTGGCCTCCGGGAGCGTAAACCCCTGGAGGCGCCCCTTATCGCGAACTTACGGGGCCATTTTGCAGAGTTCCTTAACCAGTGTTCTCCCGAGCGCCTTAGACTTCTCGTCTCGCCTACCTGTGTCAGTTTTAGTACGGTCACGCAAGCTTCAACCCTTAGAGGCTTTTCTTGGACGCCTTTTGGATGACTTCCCGATCGTAAACGCGGTCGGTCCCATCCGGCGGCTTATGGGGGCGGATTTGCCTATCCCCCACCGTCGAATGAGCCACGGACATTTCTAGTCGTACCGCTCACCCTATCAGCGCCGTCCCCTCATCGGTCCACTTGGTGGCGCAGGAATGTTGACCTGCTATCCATCGTCTACGCCTTTCGGCCTCGACTAAGGTACCGGCTAACCCTGGGCGGATTTACCTTCCCCAGGAAACCTTAGGCTTTCGGCGAGCAGGATTCTCACCTGCTTTATCGTTACTCATTCCGGCATAAACACCTGTAGACCCCATCACCGCTCCTTACGGTACGGCTTGTATCTGATCTACAGCGCTCTCCTACCACTATTCACATCTCGCGATGTGAATAATCCATTGCTTCGGTGTAAAACTTACTCCCGTTCATTATCGGCGCTCAATTGCTCGACCAGTAAGCTATTACGCACTTTTTAAATGATGGCTGCTTCTAAGCCAACATCCTGGCTGTCACGGCAACTGAACTTCCTTTCTGACTAAGTTCTACTTGGGGACCTTAGCAGATGGTCTGGGTTGTTTCCCTCTCGACCGCGAAGCTTATCCCTCGCGGACTGACTCCCGAGATAATCGCACCGGTATTCGGAGTTTGGTTCGGCAGGGTAGCCGGGAAAGGCCCCCTATCCGATTCAGTATCTCTACCCCCGGTGCGTAGTGGCTCGAGGCTAGCCCTAAAGCTATTTCGGAGAGAACGAGCTATCCCTGCGTTTGATGAGACTTTCACTCCTCCCCACAAGTCATCCCCTCGGTTTTCAACCCAAGTGGGTTCGGTCCTCCACGCGGTATTACCCGCGATTCAACCTGCTCATGGGTAGTTCACGCAGATTCGCGTCTACCACCAGCGACCAATAGTCGCCCTATTCAGACTCGGTTTCCCTATGGCTACGGTCCGTAAGACCTTAACCGAGCCGCTGACGGTAACTCGCCGGATCATTATGCAAAAGGCACGCCGTCACACATTACACAAAAGTGTCATAGTGCTCCGACCGCTTGTAGGCACATGGTTTCAGGTTCAGTGTCCTCCCCTAGCAGGGGTTCTTCCCATCTTTCAGTCGCCCTACTGAGTTCGCTATCGGTCATCAGGGAGTATTTAGCCTTGCGGGATGGTCCCCGCGGATTCAGCCAGGGTTCCACGTGACCCGGCTTACTCAGGTATCTCTCGGGAGATCTTCAATTGCCGTATACAGGGCTGTCACCTTCTATGGCCCGCCTTTCCAAGCGGTTCTACTAACCAAAGATTTTGTGACTCCCATGTGAGAGACCCTACAACCCCGCGAGGAAAATCCTCGCGGTTTGGGCTGTTTCCTCTTCGCTCGCCGCTACTAAGGAAATCGAGTTTTCTTTCTACTCCTGCGGCTACTTAGATGTTTCAGTTCACCGCGTTCGCCATGTGCGCCTATGGATTCAGCGCACATCAGTTCGGGAATCCCGGGATCATCGCTCGTTTGACAGCTTCCCCGGGCTTATCGCAGTCTTCCACGCCCTTCAACGCCTCCTGATGCCAAGACATCCCCCATGTGCCCTTAGTAGCTTGACCACGCTGATCCAACCCTCTCGTCGCCGAGAGATCTGGATCGGTCTCGCTGCTCGCTCCTCCAGCGACCCCATCGGGGCCGCCAGAGCGCTTGTAACGATTTTCGTCGATCTAATGCGCTAAGAGCCATTAACAAGAACACACTCAAACACTCGCCGAAGCGAGCATCTAGTGGTTATTGGAATGCCACTCTACCACACAACCAAATTGCCAAAGATCACGACAACCGCCTGCGGCAGTCGCCTCTCCACTCACGCGGCCAAAGCCACGCTTCTGGACAGGGAAAGAAGCCTCTCGACAAGCGGCCGAAAGACGCCTTCCCGTGGCCAGAACCTCCCAGGTCTTCCCGTTAAGTGGGAAACCGCGTTTGTAGCAAATCCTGGCCGGACTTGTCAAACGCTTTCGTCTCGCGATTCGGGCGACAGCAAGCTGCTGGCGCCGCCATGCGGGACGACAATCTTAACATCGCTCGTCCGACCGTCAACACCCTGTTTTCGCGGCATTTTGACGCAAAATCTCGCATCACAACGCAACTTCGGAAACAGGCGAGACACGTCGTATCGGCTCGCGCGGCCAAGCAACTTGAAGCGGCCACCAACGGGCCGCCCGGCTCAGCCAACCAGAGGTTCTTTCGATCCGCTGCGGGACAAGAGAACTTGGAAGATTGCGACGCTTGTCACCCCTGGGAGTCACTCGCGTCGATTCCGATTCTACGCGAAGCGGCGCAAATAGTTCAAGGTGGGCCGCCAAAATTTTTTATTCCCTCGCCAGACGCGACGAAAAAGTTTGACCCCCGCCGCGCGCCGCGCTCACAATAGCGGCCGCACGCGAGCCGATTTCACGCTTCATTTCAATCGATTCTCTTTTCGACGGCGGGAATATTTCATGCGGCAAGATCGAGCGGCGTACTACGCGCTGGCGGTGCTGTTCGCCATCAACACCATGAACTTTTTCGACCGCCAGGTGATTGGCGCCGTCGCCAAACCCGTTCAGGAAGAATGGCAACTAAGCGACACCCAACTCGGCATCCTCGGCACGGCGTTCACCCTGCTCTATGCCATGGTGGGTTTGCCCCTCGGTCGTTTGTCCGACCGCGCCTCGCGCACCAAGATTCTCGCCGCTGGCGTGTTCATCTGGAGCGTCATGACGGCGCTCTCCGGCGTCGCGCAGCGCTATTGGCAGATGTTCGCCGTTCGACTGGGAGTGGGAGTCGGCGAAGCCTCCTGCGCGCCAGCCGCCACCAGTTTGATCGGCGACCTGGTGCCCGCCGGGCGGCGAGCCATGGCAATGTCGATCTTCATGATGGGCCTGCCGGTGGGCACGGCGCTCAGCTACTCGGTGACTGGCTGGATCGTGCAGAAGTTCGACTGGCGAACCGCTTTCTACGTGGCGGCCGTGCCCGGTCTGTTGTGCGCCGTCGCGGCCTTGTTCATTCGCGAACCGCAGCGCGGCGCGACCGAAGAGCATGCGATCGGCACGCTGCGGCGCAAGGGATCGGCGCTGGCGCTGGTGCTGGCGACGCCCACCATGGTGTGGATCATCATCTCCGGGGCGCTGCATAACTTTAACATGTATGCGCTGGGCTCGTTTCTCATGCTGTTCCTCCAGCGCGTGCATGGTTTGTCGCCGGCCAATGCGGGACTCACTGTTTCGTTGGTGTATGGTCTGGTGGGGATCCCCGGCCTGCTTGTCGGTGGTTGGCTGGGCGACCGCATGCTCAAGCGGCGCGCCAATGGCCGCATGCTGGTGGGCGCCGTGGCCATTGCGCTGTCGATTCCCTTGGTGTTCTTGGCGCTACGGCAACCGATGGGCGCGATGGCGGGCTTCTGCCTGTTCATGGGCCTGGGATGCGCGCTCATGTACACCTACTACTCCACGGTGTACGCCACCATCATCGACGTCATTGAACCCTCGCTGCGTGGCATGGCGATGGCGCTCTATTTCTTCGCCATGTACGTGCTCGGCGCCTCGCTGGGCCCCTTGGCCACTGGCGCCTTGAGCGACTACTTCACCCGCCGCGCGGCCACGGCGGCCGGCGTGACCGATCTAACGGTCGACGCGCTCAAGCCGTTTGCCGGCGAGGGCCTGCACATGGCCATGTACGCGGTGCCCGTCCTCAACATCTGCCTGGCGGTGGTGCTGCTGGCGGCGTCGCGCACCGTGACGGGCGACGTGCGCCGACTCAAAGCGTGGATGCAATCGGCCGCCAACGACGCGGCGCAAAACAAAGAACTGGTCGGCGCCTAGCCCGCGCGTTTGTGATTGGGCGCGAATCGCGCGCTGTACTTGCGCTGCGTCGGCAGGGCGATCCGGTCCACATCGGCGGTTTTGCGCGCGACAAAGATTAACAGGCTCTGCCCGCTCTTCGACTCCACCGCCACGCGCTCGGTCGTGTATTCGTATGAAACGAATTGCAAACCGCCCCCATCCATCTGCAGCGCCAGCGCGGTTTCGACCGGCTCAAATCCATTGATGGTGTAAAAATCGTGTAATACACAAGGGCTGATCTGATAGAACCCGTGGTTCGCCCAGCCATTCATGGGATTGATGTGAACGACATGACCGCCCACGCCCGTCAGTCGCACCATGTTCGACAAGGCGCCGCGCACATCAAACACATGTTCCAGCGTGCCGCCGTCGAGCACCCATTGGTAGCGGCCGTGCCATTCGGCGGGGATCGGTTGATTCAAATCGTGGGCCAGGGTCGGCCCCTCCGCGGCGGAGGCGTCCAGATCAGAATAATCGTCCACGCCCAGCATACGGAAGAATGTGCGGGCATGGATCAACGGGTATTGGTCGCGTGCCGCTCGATAGAGATAACTCGTGGTCAGGCGGCGTTCAGCGCTTGGGACCAGCGTGGCGGGGTGCCCTTCGTCGCTTAGTAGCGCCTCGGCGTCTTCGTAGCGACAAAGAATGTCCTGCACCCCCAGAGTGAGCAGCGGCCCACCCAGCGAATGACGCATTTTCAGGCGAATCAAGAACCGCAGCAGGCTCGGCTTCAGCACAAGAATCCCTCCATGCACTTGCTTCCTTGGCCGAAGCTATCGGCCCCACGAACGCCGAGGTTGAAGCGAAAAGCGAAAATTCGTCCTGCCGCTGTCAAGCTAGCAAGGCGTCAATGCAGCGGGCATCGCTCACCACCGCATCAGTCAAGCTGTCGTCGCGGCCATCGTTGGGATAGCTCAAGCGCTCATGGTCGAGGCCCAGCGCCTTGAGCAGTGTGGCATGCAGATCGTGTACGGTGACGACATCGGTCACCGCCTGATAACCAAAATCGTCGGTGGCGCCATGCACATAACCGGGTCGAAAACCGCCGCCGGCGATCCAGGTCGAAAATCCTTGCCCATTGTGATCGCGGCCGTCGCTGCCTTGCGAAATTGGCAATCGGCCAAATTCGCCCGTCCAAATAACAATGGTCGAATCGAGCAATCCGCGCTGCTTGAGATCGCGAACCAGCGCCGCGCTCGGCTGATCGGTCCGCGCGCACAGTCCCTTGAGTTGTTCGGCGTTCTTGTTGTGCGTGTCCCACGGTTGCCCGGACAAAAATAGTTGCACAAAGCGCACGCCGCGCTCGATCAATCGGCGCGCCAGCAGGCAGCGCCGCCCATACTCCGCGGTCGCTTCCTGATCGAGGCCATACATTTTGCGCGTCGCCTCGGTCTCGTCGTCAATGTTCAAGACATCGGGCACGGCGGTCTGCATCCGCGCCGCCATCTCAAAATTGGCGATGCGCGCCGCCAGCTCGCTGTTTTCCGCATGACGCGACTGGTGAGCGCGGTTGAGACGCTCTAAAAACGACAATTGTCCACGCCGCGCGGCGGCGCTGATTCCGTCCGGAGTCCGCAGGCTCAGCACCGGCGCGGCCCCCGGCCGGAAGGGGGTGCCTTGATAAATGGCCGGCAGCCATCCGCTCGACCAATTGCGGACACCGTCGATCGGCAATCCTCCCGGATCAGACAACACCACATAGCCCGGCAGGTTCTCATTCTCCGAACCCAGCGCATACAACACCCAAGAACCCCAAGTGGGCCTGCCCGCCGTGATCTTGCCGCCATGCATCAGGCGCAGCCCCGCCTCGTGATCGACGGTGAAGGTTTTCATCGAGCGGATCAAGGTCAACTCGTCGGCGATCGACGCGGTATGCGGCAACAGTTCGCTGAGCTGCATGCCACACTGACCCGCCGGTTGAAAGCGGAACGGCGACGCCAGCAGGTTGCCGCGCTGCGCCGTGAAGTGGACTTCGATCTCGCCCGAATACGGCTGGCCGTGATGCTTGACCAGTTCGGGCTTGGGATCGAACAAGTCCATCTGGCTTGGTCCGCCGTGTTGAAACAGGCAGATCACGTTCTTGGCCCGGGCTAAATTCAATCGCGCCGCGTTTGGGAGATCGCCGGCTTTGGCGCGCTCATCCCGTGCCAGCAGCCACGACAGGGCCAATCCGCCGACCGCGCCAGCGCTGCCGCAAAGAAACTCGCGCCGCGGAAGCGAAAAGTGGGACGCTGCGATGGTCATGCTTCGGCGCTCACTCGATATACAAGAAGGGATTGCTGGCCAACAACATTTGGCAGAGATCGCGCCAAACGAGCTGGTCGCGATCTGGGTTCTCGGCATACAGCGCCCCCTGCGTGGTCAAAAATTCCTGGGCAGCGGCCCGCTCGTCGTCGCGGGGGCCGCGCGCATACACCAGCAAGAAGGCGTGGCTCAGCCGGCTCTCGATCGGGTCTCCGGCCTCGCGCGCCAGTCGATCGGCCAGCGCCTCGGCGCGCGCCAAGGCAAACTCGGAGTTGAGCAGCGCCAGCGATTGTAGCGGCACGGTCGATGGCTGCCGCCGCGAACAATTGGTCACCATGATCGGCGCGTCAAAGGTTTCCAGTAGGCTCGGCATCTGCGTGCGGCGATGCTCCAAGTAGAGCGATCGTCGCGTGGCGCCCGGCGTATCGGCCTTCGGCGCCACGCTGCCGTCGTCAAGCCGTGTGGTGGGGACGTACGGCCCATACATGGTCGTGTCGATCTCGCCGCTGGCGGCCAACATCGCGTCGCGCAGCGCCTCGGCATCGAGACGTCGCACCGGAAAACGCGCGAGCCAATGGTTCTTGGGATCGGCGGCCTGCGCGGTCGCCTCGGCCTCGCTCGACTGGCGGTAAACTGCCGAGGTCATGATGAGCCGGTGCAACTTTTTAAGGCTCCAGCCCGACTCCACGAGTTGCGCCGCCAGATAATCGAGCAACTCCGGATGTGTGGGCTCGGCGCCGGTATAGCCAAAGTTATCGCTGGTGCTCACGATGCCGGCGCCAAAGTGGTGCTGCCAAACCCGATTGACCAGCACGCGCGCGGTGAGCGGATGTTTTGGCGACGTAAGCCATTTGGCCAGCGCCAAGCGTCGTCCGGAGCTAAATTGCTCGGTCGGCGCCACGACTTGATAGTCGCTTTGACCGCCCGCGCCGCACAGCGCTTGTGGCACGCCCGGCGGCGCCACTTCTCCCTGCGCGCGATACAGTCCCCGCTCCAGCACATGATGTTCGGCCGGAGCATCGGCGACTTCCGTAAAGACGGCCAACTGCTCCAGGGGCGCCGGCCGCGTCGCCTCGGCCTTGGCGACTTGCGCTTCGACCGACTGGCGCAAATCGGCCAGTTGCGGAAAACGCTCATCGAGCTGCGCGTCGGAAATCTCTAGCGCGTCTTGGTGAGCAGCCAATAGCGCCAGTTCCACCTCCGATCGCTGATCCTGTGGCTTGTCGCGCGCGGCCAATAGCGCGCCGCGCTCATCGGCGGGCAGCGGCGCCAACCGCTCGATCACCAGTTGTTGGCCCAGCGGCGCCGCGGCGGCGGCCAGGCTCTCGCGCAGCGATTTCACCTCCCGATCGATGGCCTGCGACTTGGCGGCATGCGCGTCGCGCTCGGCCTGCGTGCCAACCGTCACCACGCGCTCAGCGGCCTTCACCCACTGGTCGGGGTTATAGCCGGGATAAAAGATCGCCTGAAACTGATAGTACTCCTTCTGCGTGATCGGCTCGAATTTGTGATCGTGGCAGCGTGCACATTGAACGGTCAGTCCCAACAGCGAGGCCCCAATAATTTGCACCGTTCCTTCCAGCACCGAGTAGCGATCGAGCAACAACTCGTCGGGATTGCCGTCGCTGGAGTCGGTGCCGTCCTGCGCGTTCCGCAGAAAATGGGTCGCCGTGTACAGGTCGATCACCTCGGGAGTGATGTCGGCGCCAGGCCGATGCCCGGCCAACTCGTCGCCCGCCAACTGCTCGGTGATGAAGCGATCCAGCGGCTTGTCGGCAGCGATCGAACGAATCACATAATCGCGATAACGATACGCCAAGGGGCGTACGGTATCGGCGTTGAAATAGCCATTCGAGTCGGCATAGCCAGCGGCGTCGAGCCAGTGACCGCCCCAGCGCTCGCCGTAATGAGGCGACGACAGATAGCGCTCCAACATTCGCTCGTACGCCAGCGGCGATTCGTCAGCCAGATAAGCGGCGATCTCGGCCGGCGTCGGCGGCAAGCCTGTCAAATCGAAACAGACACGGCGGATCAATGTCGTTCGCGACGCTTCGGGCGACAGCGTCAGTCCGGCCGCCTCCAGCTTTGCGAGTAGGAACCGATCCAGATCGGTGCGCGCTCGCTGCGCATCGCGCACTGGGGGTATCGACGGGTCTTTCACCGGTTGAAACGCCCAATGATCTCGACCGTCGCCCGCCCGGCCAACATCCCCGCTCGGCAGGCCATGCGCGCCGCCATCGATCCAACCCGCCAGCAAAGCCCGCTCTGCTTCGGCCAGCGGTTGATCGGGCGGCATTTCTTCGTTGGCCACCTTTTGCCACAACCGGCTGTCTTCCAGTCGACCGGGCGCCACGATCGGGCCGCTCTCGCCGCCGCGCGCAATGCCGATGGCGCTGGCCAGATTGAGCTTTCCCGACCGCTTCTGCTGGTTGTGGCACTCGCCGCAGCGGGCGGTCAACAGCGGTTGAATTTCTCGCTCGAACGAAGGCCCGGCGTCTTGCGCCAGCGCGACGCTGACGAGCAAGGGCGACCACAACAGTGTGATCCATCGCCTCATTCGATCTCGACTCCGACAGATGGTGACGTCGCCGCCGATTATGACCCCGCGCCGCGCGAAATGCCAATTGCGAGCCGCGGCGATTACGACAGCACCAACCGGTTCGCCAATGCCAATGCGGTTGGTCCCGCCTCGCTCGTCGCCATTACTCGCCCGACTGCGCTATGAGATGCCGCCGCACAAAATCTTCGTTCAGCGTGACTCCCAGGCCAGGCGCGTCGGGCGGCGAGATCCAGCCATCGGTGGCCTGCATCTTTTCATGCGCCAACTCGTGCCGCAACGGAGAGGCGTCAACGCAATCTTCAAACAAGAACGCGTCGCGGCAGGTGCAGAGCCAGTGCAAACTGGCAGCCACGGTGATCGGACTGGTGTAGCAATGATTGCAGAGCCGCGCGCCAATTTCTTCCACTCGCGCGCGAATATAAGCCGCGTCGGTGAAGCCGCAGCGCGAAAGATCAACCTGGTAGACATCGAGCGCTTGTTGGTCGATCAACGGGCGAAACGCCTCGCGGCCACATTCCCCTTCGCCCGAGGCAATCGGCACGGGCGAGCGGTCGCGCAACCAGCGATAGCCGGCAATGTCGTTCTCGCGCAGCGGTTCTTCCAGCCATTCAATGTCGAACTCGGCGAACGCTGTCGCGCGGCGCAGCGCCGTCCGCGCGTCCCATACGCAACCCGCGTCGATCAGCAGCGTGCCGGGGCCAATTCCCTCGCGCGCGCCGCGCACCAGGTCCAGATCGACCTCGGCGCTCGTGCCCATCGGCTCCCAACCAAACTTCACCGCGGTGTAGCCCGCCGCGGTCCAGCGCCGGGCGATCTCGGCGGTCTCCTGTCCGTCGCGGCCAAAGAGGATCGAGGCGTAGGCGCGCAGCCGGTCGTGCTGCTTCCCTCCCAACAAGCGATGAATCGGCTCGCCAAAATGCTTTCCCTTCAAATCCCACAGCGCCATGTCGACGGCCGCCATCGCGGCGATGGTGACTGAGGTGCGGCCAAAGTACATCGTGCGGCGATACATCTTTTGCCACAACCGCTCGATCTCCAGCGGATGCTCCCCCAGCAATATCTCGCGCAGTCCGCAGGCGATGTTGTGGCTGAACGGCGCGTCGACAATCGCCTTGACGACCTCGGGCGAGGCGTCTGCCTCGCCGATGCCCTCGAGTCCCGTGTCGGTTCGCACGCGCACCAATACGGCGTCCTGACTGCTGGCGGTCTTCGCCTCGACCTGCGGAACGCGAAGTATCTGGCAAACGACTTGAGTGATCTTCATGGGGCGGGCGCGGGCTGGCCACCGGGCAAATAGAAAAACAGCAGGCCCAGCATAATGTAAACGCTCAGCATCAACACCCCTTCCAGCCAGTTGCTCTCCCCATCCACCGCGATTTGGCTGATGACCCACACGCACACGAACACCGCCACCATCTCGGGCATGCTGAACACCAGATTCATGCGCGGCCCCACGGCGTGGCTGAACAGCACCAAAGCGGGCGCCACGAACAGCGCAATCTGGATCGACGACCCCACCGCGATGGCCAGTGCCAGGTCCATACGGTTCCGCCACGCCATGATGATCGCCGTGCTATGCTCGGCCGCGTTGCCGACAATCGCCACGACAATGACGCCGACAAACACGTCGGAAAGGCCTAGATTGTGCGAAGCCTCGTGGACGCTGCCAATCATGAACTCGGCCAACAATCCCACGCAAACGGTGGCCCCGAGCAGCACCAGTAGCGACTTGGTCACCGACCAGTGCGCCTCGCGCTCATGTTCTTCGCCCACGGCTTTCTGTCCCTGATAGTAGCCGCGGTGCGTAATCAGCGAGAACAACAGGCTTAAGCCATAAACCACGAGCATTAGCACCGAGTATTCGAGACTGATGTCGCTAAGATGCGCTTGGTCCGCCGGCAGCATGTAGGCGAACAATGCCGGCAGCAACAGCGCGATTGTGGCCAGCATCATCAGCGTGCTGCCCACGCGCCCAGCGGTGGCGTTGAATGATTGTTGTTGAAACCGCAAACCGCCCACCAGCACCGCCAGGCCAAACACCAACAGCACATTGCCGATGATCGATCCGGTGAGCGACGCTTTGACAATTTCGTGCATCGCCGCGGCGCGGTCCGCGTTCCGCGAGGCTTCCAACAGCGCCATGCCCGCGATGATCAACTCGGCGGCGTTGCCAAACGTGGCGTTGAGCAAGCCGCCAATGCCTTCGCCCAGTCGCGCGCCGAGGTGCTCGGTGGCGTGTCCCATCCAGCCCGCCGCCGGAATGATCGCCGCCACCGACGCCAGAAAGATCCACGTGGGGGTCGCCCACGCCGCCTGGTAGTGGCTATGCGCAATTTCCAGCGCCGCGGCGATCGGCAAAAAAATGGCCAACACGTTCAGCCAGCGTGGCATGTGCGTCCCTTCTTAGTCGCTAGTTGGCCCGGCGCTCGCGCATCTTGCGCGCCGCAGTCAGTGAAAGCACAGAGCCCGCTAAGCCGATGCTCGCGGGCCCTGTGCCAATGTATTGGCCAAGCGGCGGCTTTCGCTACTTGATTGGCGTCAGTTCGATATTGCGGAACTCGATCGGCGCCCCCTCCGATTGCAGCAGGATGCGTCCGCGCTTGATGTCGGGATTGGTTCCTTCATTAACCAGTTGGCCGTTGACTACCAGTTTCACATGGTCGCCCGTCACGGTGATCTCATACTGGTTCCACTCCCCTTCGGGCTTCTCCACCGCCTTGTCGGTCTTCAGTCGATACCAGTGACGCTCGCTCCCTTTGTCGTGTCGCTTTTCGTCGATGGTCAGCTTGGCGCCGTCGACCAGCCAAAAATCGCCCGCTGCGCCCGACTGGAGCTGCGCTTCAATGCCCTTCGGCCAGATTTTGTCCTCGCCGATCACATGCACAAAGACGCCGCTGTTGCCCCCTTTGCCCGGCCAGCGCCATTGGAGCTTCAGGACGTAGTTGTCGAACTCCTGATCGGTAATGATGTATCCGGCCGGCTTGCCAGCGTCGTGGATCACGCCGTCCTTAACGCTGAAGGTGTCCTTGGGATCGGCGTTCTTGTCGTCGAGAAAAACTCGCCAACCATCAAGGTTTTGCCCGTTGAACAGTTGAATTGTCTCAGCGGCGGCTGATGACGACGCCAACCACAAGGCGGCCATGGCGGCGACCATCATGGGAGTGTGCTTGGTGAAACGGCTCATGGATGCTAGCTCCTGGGATGCCAATTGAATTTCCGGCGGGATTTTGACGCGTTTGGGCTGCATCGTACCCGTCCGGTGTGGCTGCTTCAACAAAACAGCGCGATTGTGCCGCGTATGCGGAAAGTTGAACCGCCGCCAGTGGCGCCCGCGGCCGCGAACCGTCAAAAGCTGCCCACGCCAAACGGCGAAAACCCGATTAAACTTCGAGAAGCGTGCTTTTTGCCAAAGTCATGATTTCAGCTCGCTGGTGCGCCATGTGCCGGACATTTCGCTCGTCGCTCTTGATCGGTCTGGCGTTACCGCTATTCGCGGGCTGCGGCGCCGAACACCAGGCGCCGCACGCGGGGGGGCCACAAGTGGTGCGCGTCAGCCGGCCTGAATTGCGCGAAGTGACCGACTACGTCTACTTCACCGGACGTAGCGAGGCCGTCGAATCGGTCGAGGTGCGCTCGCGCGTCACCGGTTATCTGGTCGACATCGATTTCAAATCGGGCGCCGAGGTGACCAAAGGCCAACGGCTGTTCAAAATCGACCCGCGCCCCTACCAGGCCGAGTTCGATCAGGCCGAGGGGCAGGTGCTGCTCGCCAAGGCGCGACTGTCGCTCGCCCAAGCCGATGTGGCCCGTGGCCACGATGTGGCCAAAACGCCCGGCGCTATCAGCCAGCAAGACCTCGACCGCTACGAGTCCGCGGCCGCCGAAGCCGACGCCTCGCTGCGCGCGGCGCAGGCCAGCAGCGAATCGGCCGCGCTCAATCTCAAATTCACCGACGTCGTTTCTCCGATCGACGGCATCGTGGGACGCAATCTGCTCAGCGTCGGCAACCTGGTCCGGCAAGACACCACGCTCCTCACCACGGTCGTCTCGCAAGACCCCATCTATGTCTACTTCGACGTCGACGAACGCACGCTCTTGCGCGCCAAGCAACTGATGCGCGAGGGCAAGATCAAGCCGATTTCCGAAGGGGGCGTCGTGAAGATCGATATCGGCCTGGCCAACGAGGGATCGGACTATCCCCATTCGGGCCGGCTCGATTTCGTCAACAACCAGGTCAGCGCGGCCACCGGCACCATTCAACTGCGCTGCATTCTGGAGAACCCGCAAATCACCGCCGAGGGGCAACGCGCGTTTCAACCGGGCATGTTTGTGCGCGTGCGCCTGCCCATGGGGCAGCCCACCCAAGAATTGGTGATCGCGCAATCCGCCGTGAACAGCAACCAGGGTCAGCACTTCTTGTTGGTGGTGAACAAGAACAATGTGGTGGAGATTCGGCCAGTGGAACTGGGGCCCCAACTGGATGCGGGCAAGCAGGTGGTGCGCCCCGTGCCACTCGTCAAGACCGAACAAGGCTTGCGGCCCGCGCGCCAGGGAGAGCAAGGGGTCGCGAGTTTAGCCGCCGACGATCAAGTGATTGTAGCCGGACTGCAACAAGCGCGGCCCGGCACAACCGTCGATCCCAAACCCCTCGAAGATCCCTCGGCCATGGCTCAGGCCAGACAGTAACTGCGCCGCCAACGTGTCGTTAGGAGCCGTATGCTGAGTCGCTTCTTCATCGAACGCCCGATCTTCGCCTGGGTCGTTTCGATTGTGATCGTGCTGGTCGGACTCGCGGCCGCGCTGATGCTGCCCATCGCGCAGTACCCCGACATCACTCCCCCCACCGTGCAAGTAACGGCCATCTATCCCGGCGCCAACGCCCAGGTGGTGGCCGATTCGGTCGCCGCGCCGATCGAGCAGCAGGTCAACGGCGTCGAGGGGATGATGTACATGTCGTCGCAATGCACCAACGACGGCGCTTACAACCTGACGATCACCTTTGCGCTCGGCGTCGACCTGAACATGGCGCAAGTACTGGTGCAAAACCGAGTGTCGCTGGCGATGCCGCAATTGCCCTCGCAGGTGCAGGTGCAAGGGGTCATCACCAAGAAGCGCTCCCCCAGCTTTCTCTTGGCGGTCAACCTCTTTTCGCCAGACGCCTCGCTCGACGACCTGTATCTGAGCAACTACGCCACCATTCAGATCAAAGACGAACTACTGCGGCTCGAAGGGGTTGGAGACATCAACTTTCTCGGGCAGCGCGACTACAGCATGCGCGTCTGGCTCGACCCCGACAAAATGGCTAGCCGCAATCTGACCACAGGCGATGTGGTTCAGGCCATCCAAAGCCAAAACGTGCAGGTCGCCGCCGGACAGATTGGCCAACAGCCAGTGCCGACCGGGCAGCAATTTCAGCTCACTATGAGCACGCTGGGCCGGCTGGAAGACGTCGAACAATTTGGCGACATCATTGTCAAAACGGGTTTAATCGACGAATCGGGCGGCCAGATCGCCAGCCAGGTTGTGCGCGTGCGCGATGTCGCCCGCATCGAGTTGGCCGCGCAGCAATACGACCAAATTTGCCGTCTCGATGGTCTCCCCTCGGTCGGACTCGGCGTGTTTCAACTCCCTGGCTCCAACGCGCTGTCCACCGCCGAATCCATCAAGAAAAAGATGAGCGAGCTCAAGGCGCGCTTTCCGCGCGGGCTCGACTACAAGATCGTCTACGACACCACGCCGTTCATCGAGCAGTCGGTCGAAGAGGTCTTCAAGACGCTGCGCGACGCCGTGTTGCTGGTGGCGATTGTCGTGCTTCTGTTCTTGCAGGATTGGAAGGCCATGATCCTGCCGATGCTCGATGTGCCGGTCGCCCTGATCGGCACCTTCGCCGTCATGGCCATGCTCGGTTTCAGTCTGAATAATCTCACGTTGTTCGGGCTGGTGCTGGCCATTGGCATCGTGGTCGACGACGCCATCGTGGTGCTGGAGAACGTCGAGCGCCAAATGGCCCTGGGTCTCGATGCCAAGAGCGCCACCATCAAGGCGATGGAAGAAATCACCGGGCCAATTTTGGCCATCACGCTGGTGTTGATCGCCGTGTTCCTCCCCAGCGCGTTCATCCCTGGCGTCAGCGGCCAGTTCTACCGGCAATTCGCGCTCACCATCGCGTCGGCCATGGTCATCTCCGCCATCAACGCCATGACTTTGACCCCCTCGCGCGCCGTGACCGTCTTCAAGACTCAACCAGGGCACGACGGACAGCACCAGCACGTGCGCGAGGCCCTGCCGTGGTGGTTCTTCGCGCTAGTGGGTGGTTTCGTATCAGTATGGCTAGCGCGACGTTCTTTGGCCGGCGTCGGAGTTTTCCCGGCGCTCGATCCAGAGGCCGCGTATAGCGATTGGCGAAACTGGGGCGCGTGGAGCCTCTACTTTGTGCCCGGCCTGTTCGTCGGCGGGGCGATTGGCTGGTTCATCATTCGGTATGTCAATGCGGTGCTCGGCGCGCTGTTCCGCGGCTTTAACGCGGTGTTCGACTTGTTCGCCAACCTGTATGGCCGCATGGTCGCCGGACTATTGCGCATCAGCGTCGTGGCGCTAATCGCGTACATCGGTCTGTTGGGGCTGACCGGCTGGACCATGCAGCGCGCGCCGACTGGCTTCATCCCCGAACAGGACCAAGGCTACCTGCTGCTCAACGTGCAGTTGCCCGACTCCGCCTCCGTGCAGCGCACGCAAGAGGTGATGCAAGAGGTGGTCCATCTGGCGCTCGGCGATCCCCAGCGGCCGCAAGAGTATCCCGGTGTGCCCGGCGTGGCGCACACGCTGAGCATCGCAGGGCAGTCGTTCCTGCTGGGCGCCGCCGGCTCAAATCTCGGATCGGCCTTCGTTATTCTGGACGACTTCAAGCTCCGCCGCGACCACGATCGCTACGACGCCGTGATCGCTCAAAAGATTCAACATCTGTGCGCCGAACGCATTCAAGAGGCGGTGGTCGGCGTCTTTCGCGCGCCGCCCATTCAAGGCCTCGGCAACGCGGGTGGTTTCAAGTTGCAGGTCGAGCAGCGTGGCTACGTCAATCTGGCGCAATTGCAGACCTTGACCGACGAATTTGTGCAGGCCGCCAACCAAGACCCGCGCTTCGCCGGCGTGTTTTCGATGTATCGCGCCGAGGCCCCGCAAGTCTTCGTCGATATCGACCGCACCAAATGCGAATCGCTGCTGGTCGACGTCAACGATGTGTTCAACACCTTGCAAGTCTACATGGGCGGCTACTTCGTCAACTTGTTCAACCGCTTCGGGCGCACCTGGCAGGTGAACGTCATGGCCGAGTCCGATTATCGCACGCGCCCCGGCTTCGTCGAACAACTCAAGGTCCGCAACCGCCGTGGCGAGATGGTGCCGCTCGGCACGCTGGTCGATCTCAAAGACATCGGCGGCCCACTTTCGGTGATGCGCTACAACATGTACACCTCGGCCGCGGTCAACGGCGTTCCCGCGCCCACCGTGAGCTCTGGCGACGCAATCGCCGCCGTGGGCGAAATCGCCGCCCGACTGGGGCTGACCTACGAATGGACCGAAATCACCTACCTGCAAATCATGGCCGGCAATGTTGGCCTGTTTGTGTTCGCCTTTGGCGCCACGCTGGTCTACTTCGTGCTGGCGGCCAAATACGAGAGCTGGCGCTTGCCGCTGGCGGTGATCCTCGTCGTCCCCATGTGCCTGTTGTCGTCGGTGGTCGGCATGCTCATCGCGCGGCTGCCGATCGACATCTTCGTGCAGATCGGCTTTCTGGTGCTCATTGGGTTGGCCGCCAAGAACGCCATCCTCATCGTCGAATTCGCCAAGCAATTGCAAGACACCGGACAACCGCTGCGCGCGGCCACCATCGAGTCGGCGCGTTTGCGATTGCGGCCGATCATTATGACCTCGTTCGCCTTTATCCTCGGCGTGCTGCCGCTGGTCATTGGCCACGGCGCCGGCGCCGAGATGCGCAAGTCGCTCGGCACGGCGGTGTTCACCGGCATGATCGGCGTCACTTTCTTTGGCGTGGTGCTCACGCCGATCTTTTACTACGTGCTGATGTGGTTCACCCAATCCGAGTCGCGTCCGGTCGGCGCCCCCCCCGCGCCAACGGCGCCCGTCGACGCCACGCATGCGCTGGCGCACGCGAATGCCGGCTCACAATCGTCTGCCATGCCGCCTCACGGCGCCGATTGAGGTGGCGCCGTAGTGGTCGGAGGCGGGTCCAGGCAATCGGGTAGTCGCTGTGGCGCGCACCGGTACCAAGGCTCTCCTTTGAAGAGCCAGACAAAACCCGACTTGCAACAATAGTTGTCGCAGTGCTTTCCTGGCACACAGCACGGCGCCGGCGGCAACGGCTTCTGCTGATAGCAGTCGGCGCAACAACAGCGCGCTTGGCAGGTCAGCGGCAGCGGCTTATGCAGGTAGTCGTCGGGGCAATGGCACGGCACCCGCGGGCGAAACGCGCGAAACTCACAGACCGCGTCGGCGGCCCGGCATGGCGTAAACAATAGCATGGCGCAATGTGCGGCCAGCGCAGCTAAGACGGCGCCCCAATGGGGCCGACGCCATTCCATCGTGCGCCATGTGATCTGCATCGTGCTATCGCCTCAAAGCCGGCGGACCAGCAACCGCCGCGGCGCGTGGCGCGGCCGGCGGTGATTTTACGGCTTGTTCCCCCGCGGGCAGTGGCGGTGGCGGCGGCACCGCCTCGGCCGGCGCATTGGGGCCAGCCGGCGGCAGCAAGACCGGCGGCACGGGGCGCAACCGCAGTTCCCAACCGCCTCCGAGCGCGCGGTACACCTCGATCAGCCCCAGCGCCACCTCGCCCCGCGCTCGCGTTTGCACAATCTGCTGCGTCACCAGGTTTTGCTGCAGCAAGGCCACGCGGTTGAAATCGGTGAGGCCCCCCTTGTATTGCACCAGCGAAATCTCCACCGCCCGCTGATTGGCAACGACGCTCTCGGTTTGATAACGCACTACCTCCTGCGACTGTAGAAACCGCGCCAGGCCATCCTCCGCCTCGCGGGCAGCGACCAGCACCTGCTGTTGATACGTCGCGATAAGCTCCTGCAAGCGCGCGTCTTGCAGGCGAATGTTGTTCGCAATGCGGCCATAATTCAGCACATTCCACTGAAAGGTCGGCCCCACGTTGCCATACAGCGCGTCCGAGTCCATCAGGTTGCTGAAGTTGCGCGACGACCAGCCTAGCGTTCCGCCAATGCCAATGTGTGGATACAGCTCCGAGACGGCTACGCCAATCCGCGCGCTCTGCGCCGCCACTTGGCGTTCGGCGCGGCGCACGTCCGGTCGCCGCGCCAATAGTTGCGCCGGAATGCCAACGGCCACCTGGGGCCCCGCGTTCGGTATCGGCGCCTTGCCCAATCGCGCCACCAAATCCTGTGGCGGCATGCCCAACAGGATCGATAGCAGGTTGTTCGCCAGCCGCATTCGTAGTCGCTGCTGCGGAATCAGCGCCTCGGTTTGCGCCAAGTTGCTGCGCGCCTGGTCGACGTCGAGCTCGCTAGCCGTGCCGCCCCGAAACCGCGCCTCGGCGAAGGTCAGCGTTTGTCGCTGCAACACGACATTCTGCTCGGTGTACTCAATCTCTTGCTGCGCCGTGCGCAACTCCACATACGAGCGCGCCACGTCGGCCAGCAGCGTGACCAACACCGCGTCGTAGCCTTCCACCGAAGCGTCCAAATCGGCGTCGGCGGCCTCGATCGCCCGGCGAAAGCGTCCCCAAAAATCCAGCTCCCACACCAGGCCAAAGCCCACCTGCCATTGGTCGAAGAACCGCGCCGGCAGAAACGAGGTGTTGGCGTTGGCCTTGCTCACGCCAATCCGCTGATAGCCGCCGAACATATCCTGCTGCTGCGGAAAGAACTCGCCCACCACGATCGCGCGCTGCGCTCGCGCCTGCAACACGCGAAAGCCCGCCTCGCGGAGCGTGATGTTCTGCCGAAAGGCGTTTTGCACCAAGGCGTCCAGCGCCGGATCGCGGAACACCGTCCACCACTGGCTGAGATCAGGAGCCCGCGTCTCCACTCGGGCGTCGGCGGCGTCGATCCAGTCGTTGGCGACTGGCGCCGGTGGCCGCAAATAGTTGGGGCCCACCTTCAGGCCGTTGGCCCACCACTCGCGAAACGAAGTGCAACCGCTCGCCACCGAAACAAGCGTCAATAGTCCCCATACGACCAGCGCGCGGTTAGCGCGCCGCGCGGCGTTCGTCGTGCGTGGACAACTTTCCATGGCGATTCACGATTTGCTGGCGGCCGAAGCCATGATCACAGTCCCCAGCGCATACTGGGGCGCTGTGATTAACAATCGGAACAGCCGGCGCCATTGATCGAATTGGGAGACGCCACGCGGTCGGAGTTGTCTAGCCTGCCCGAATTAGCGGAACGAACCCGTTGCCCTGCCGCAGCGTCAATCCTTTGCCAAGGCGCCCAGACTCAGCCCCGCTGGCGTTCCAAACCGCTAGCTTCAGGCGCCAAAATCGGCCGCTTGTCGCTTGGCGAGATGGGCGGTATCCTTGGTAACTTCCAACAGCATAGAGGGTTGCACCCCGGTGCTGGCGGAAACCTTGGCGGCGTAGCTCAGTTGGTTAGAGCAGCGGAATCATAATCCGCGTGTCCGGGGTTCGAATCCCTGCGCCGCTACTTTGGCCAACGGAGTTTTTGCAGTTTTCGCGAAGGAGATGAAATGGAAAATCGAGACGCGCGCAAGCCAAATGTCCAAGCGGTTGCCCCCGAGGGAATGTCGATCGGACAACAGCCGCCAATCTGGGCCGACAAACTGATCGCAGGCAAAACCGATGCGCTCAGCATCCTACGATCACTCTTGGAAAGCTCGGAACTGGTGCAGACGGTCAAAGCCGAACTCGCCAAGCCCGATCACTCCAACCTGCCGGGCGGTGACCGCGCGCAAGCGATCGTCGATGCGATTCGCAATCGCCTCGAGCGCGTTCCGGAGAACGCCGCCTAGCCCCCAATAGTTCAGCGGAACAAATATCCGCTGATGGCAAGACACGGCGTGCGGGTGGACTGAAGAAGCAGGCTTGCCTGTCGTTTCAGAAACTTCTTGTTGCAAAGATTCCGCCCGCACGCCCTCTTTTTTTCACGCGCATTCTCGCGTGCACCCCTTGCTGCGCCGCCAGCGGGCGAACGATTTGCGCAGCATCCTGCGCCGCGCTGCTCTATGCTTATCGGCGCGCGGCGCCACGCCGGCCAAAAAAAATCTGCTTGACAAGACGCCGATCGCGCGCCAAAGTTTCGCTCGCAACAAGAAGTGCGGTCTTCGGACCGCCAACGTAACGACAGGCGAGACGCTCGTACACGTGTGAACCGCACGCCCGCGAGGTGCGCGATTCAACTCTCTTGCCCCCATTCTCGGGAGCATCTGAGGCCGAACGTGTCGGCCCTCGCCACCCCAGTAGCGAGTCTGCCGGCGCGGCCGTTTGTTCGCCTGTCGTCGGTAGGCCCCAGATGCAACGAGTTTGGCTCCATGGCGCGCCACCGGCCGCCAGCGACACACCCACTGTGCCGCTGGCGGCCACGCGCGCACGGATGGTCCGGCTGACTGACGGAGCGCCTTGCCGCTGCGCGCACGTGAGCCGCCCACCACGCGGAGCGCCGAAAAATGGCCACCGGAATCGACCGAAGCGCCATGGAGGGACTGCGATGCACGGAGCGCCACGCCACCACGCTCAGACTCTTCAGCGAGCCCAGCGCCGCCGACAGCGCCGCCGCGCTCTCGCCGCAAATGACGCTCGCCGAGTTCTTCCGCGAGTATTTTTGGCCAGTCTGCCTCGTCGCGCGCGGCGCGGCGCCGCGCAACATCCAGCAATACCGCGAGTCGATCGCCTATTGGCGCAAGTTCACGCTCGATCCGCCACTGGCCTTGATCGACGATTTCACCTGCGCCCAGTTCGTCCGCGAACTGGCTCAGGTCACCGGACTCAAAAAAGGCGCCACGCTCTCCCCCAACACGATCCGCAAGCACTGCTTCCACGCGCAGACCGTCTTGGACGCCGCCGGCCCCAAGTCGCGCCACAACCGCAAAGGCACCGGACTGTTGCCCGACGTGCCCTGGATCGAGCGGCCGCGGCAGCGCAAAAAGGACGTCACCGAGGTTTTCACCCTCGACGAGATCGCCCGCATCCTCACCGCCTGCGCGGCCGCCAAGACGCCCCAACAGCGGCGCACCGGCGTCGAGCCCGCCCAGTGGTGGCGCAGCCTGTTCGAGTTCGACTACAACACGGGCATGCGCATCGGCACGCTCAGCGCGCTGGAATATGCCTGGCTGCGCCACGACGAGCAGTACGCGTCGATGGTGATGGACATCCCGGCCGGCCGCGCCTACAAACGCGGCGACGCGCACAAGATCCCGCTCAACGCCGCCGCCGTCGCGGCCGTCGAACGGATACGCACCGACCGCGTACGCATCTTCCCTTGGCCCCATACCGAAAGCTGGCTGCACGAGACGCGCCGCCGCATCCTGCGCCAAGCGGGACTGCCGCGCGAGCGCCAGTTCGGTTTCCACGGCGTCCGCCGACTCCACGGAACCAAGATGGCGCGGATCAACCCCATCGCGGGCCGCAAATCGCTGGGCCACTCCAACCCGAAGACGTTCGAGGACTGCTACGTCGGCTCCAGTCTGTGGACCGAGGCGCTCGACGAGCTGCCGCAACCGACGCCCTAGCCGCCCCCCAAACCTCTGTCCCGCGGCCAACGGCCGCGAGGCGGCTTACCAAAATGTCCCACGCGCGCAGGGTGGCGCGCGCCCCAATGCCGGACGGACCCCGGCGCCGACGGCGCGGAGCCGTGCAGGACGCCCAGCGCGCGACACTCCCCAGGGTCAGCGCAGCGCAACTGCCGCTTCGCGCCGTTTTTCAAAAACACTCGACGGGCCGATGGCCCGCGCACATCGCCGTTTCGACTCGATCGTTGAGGGCCTACGCGAGGGCTGAGGAATGACCGCGGTACGCCAAATCTGTCCCGACCTGCCGACGTTTCTCCACGAACTGCGCTGGAACGCCGCCGCCGTGACCGGCCACGGAGTCCTCTGGGCCAGCTACACCGACACCGCGCGGGTCCGCCACCTGGTTGCCAGCGCCCGCGTCGCGCTCCCCACCTTCGGGACCTGCGCCGACACCCTGTCGCTCGAGCTCGACCTGGCCTGCGGACTCAACAGCGTCTTCGCCGCCATCGCCCAGCGCCAGGCCCGCCAGGCGATCGCCGGCGCCTGCGCCCAGTGTGGACTGGCGCTCGCCGCCGCCGAGTGGGCGCCGCTGGCCCTCCGCGCGTCAGTCCCCACCACCACCCGCCCCGTCCCCATCACGCGCGAAATCATTTTGGACCGCGCCGAGGCGCAAGTCTGATCCCCGTTGTCGCTCGAAAGGACTCGACATGATCACCACCCCCACAAAAACAAAGCCGCCCACCAAAAAAGCCCGCCCCCGCGCCGCACAGGACGCCATCGCGGCCGAAGGCCCCAACAGTCGCCACCAGTTCCAGGTTTTGCTGCTGACCCAACTGGAACCCAGCCCCACCAACCCGCGCAAGCATTTTGACGAGTCGGCGCTCGAGGAGCTGGCCGCCACCATTCGCCAGCATGGCATCATCGAGCCGCTCGTCGTCCGCCAACAAATCGATTGCGTGGGCGGCGACGGCCGCGCCCGCTACGAGATCGTCGGCGGCGAGCGCCGCTGGCGCGCGGCCAAAATAGTAAAACTCCGCGACGTGCCATGCCGCGTCGTCCGCCTCAGCGCCGCCGAAGTGATCGAGATTCAGATCGTCGAAAATCTGGCCCGCGCCGACCTGAACCCGATCGAGGAGGCCGAGGGTTTTGACGCGCTGCTAGCGCGTGGCCTGACCCAAGCCGAACTCGCCCACAAGCTGGGCCGCGCCCAGGGACACATTTCCAATCGGGTCCGCCTGCTCGAATTGCCCCCCGCGATCCGCGAACTGATCGCCGCGCAAAAACTGCCGCCGACGCATGCCCGCCTGCTGGTCCCCTACCGCGCCGCGCCCAAAATCATGGACCGCGTGGTCCAGTCGCTCGCCGCCCG
>JAIBBY010000062.1 GCA_019694455.1 Pirellulales bacterium | reverse complement strand
TTGGCGCGCCCGGAAGCGCCTCGGGCGCCGCGCCGGCCGGCGCGCCAGTGAAGGCGGCGGGAGGGCCGGCCGCATCGCCGGCGATCTGCACCGCGGGACCGCTTTGCCAATCGGTCGGGATCGGCACGGGGGGATCGGCTGGCGGGCGCACGTTGAGCGTGGCGTAAACGCCGTAGCCGACGACGCCGAGGATCCCAAATATGACAATGGTCCGAAGCGTGTTCACTGCTCGTCCTCCATGACGAACCGCGCCGATGTTCGAAAAACTGACTCACCTGACGGCGCGCGCATGCCGCCGCGCCCGGTGATAAGCCGCGAGAGAATACGCAAAGCCGTTGGTCGCCGCTAGACCATCTCCGGCTTGGATCAACAGCGCAAAACGACTGGCGTATTCGCTGCTAGCTGGCCGCCGGCGGCGCCGCGGTGGTAGTTTGCTTGCCCTCGCGCAGGCGGGCGCGGATTTGCTCCAGTCGCGCGGCCAGTTCTTTTTCGAAGCCGCGAGGCACGGGGCGGTAGTACTCGCGCTCGACGCCCAGGTAGTCTTGCGCGGCGACGCCGCCGGCGGCATGGTGCGAATACTCGTAGCCTTGCCCTTGCTGCAAGCGCTTGGCGCCGGCGTAGTGGCTATCGCGCAGATGTCGCGGGACGGGCAAGAGTCGCCCGCTGGTAACGTCGTGCCGGGCCTCGGCGATGGCGACAGTGGCGGCGTTCGACTTGGGGGCGCAGGCCAGATAAGTGACCGCCTGGGCCAGCGGCAACTGGCACTCGGGCAATCCGACGAACTCGGTGGCCTGCATGGCGGCGACGGCCAGCGGCAAGGCCTGCGGGTCGGCGTTGCCGATATCCTCGCTGGCGGCGATGACGATGCGCCGCGCCAAGAAGCGCACGTCCTCGCCCGCCTCGAGCATGCGCGCCAACCAATAGATCGCGGCGTCGGGGTCGCTGCCGCGAATGCTCTTGATCAGCGCGCTGGCCGCGTCGTAGTGCGCGTCGCCGGTGCGGTCGTACTCCACCGCCTTGCGCTGCACCGACTCGCGAGCCAGCGCCAGGTCGACGACCACGGGGGGTGTGCCGCTTGAGAGGACGCCAATCTCCAGCGCCGACAGCGCGCGGCGGGCGTCGCCGTCGCTGGTCTCGGCCAGAAAGTCGAGCGCGTCGGCTTCGATGCGCACCTCGTGGCGACCTAGTCCGCGCTGGCGATCGGCGGCGGCGCGGAGGAGCAACTGTTTGATGTCGTCGCTCGACAACGGCTCGAATTGAAACACGCGGCTGCGACTGACAATGGCGCTGGTCAGCGCGAAGAAAGGGTTTTGCGTCGTGGCGCCGACGAGCGCCACCACGCCGTCTTCCACATCGGGCAGCAGCGCGTCTTGCTGCGCCTTGTTGAAGCGATGGATCTCGTCGATGAAAAGCAGCGTTCGTTCGCCACTGGCCGAAAGGTGGTCGCGGGCGGAGTCGAGCGCTTCGCGCAATTCCTTGACGCCGCTGGTCACCGCCGAGAGTTGCCGAAAGCGCGACCGCGTGGCCTGGGCCAGCAATTCGGCCAAGGTGGTTTTGCCGGTGCCGGGGGGGCCGTAGAAGATCACCGAGCCGAGCCGATCGGCCTGGATCAAGCGGCGCAGCAGTTTGCCTTCGCCAAGAAAGTGTCGTTGGCCGGCGAATTCTTCCAGCGTGCGCGGCCGCATTCGCGCCGCCAGCGGCTGGGCCAGGCGGCGGTTTTCTTTTTCGCTGGCCTCGAAGAGCGACATGGCGCGGGCTGCAAAATCGGCATCATCGCGACCGCGCAACCGTCGCGGCCATCCCGCCGCATTGGAGCACTTTTGCCGCGCGGCAACAATCGTCGATGAAACGGCAATCGTGTGACTCGCGCCCCGCTCGCGGTTATGCTACCCGCTAGGGGCAAGTTCGATTCGCCAACCGAAGACTGCGCGTGCGGCTTATGCTCTTCTTCACGATGCTGCTGGCGATTTTGCTGGGGCTAGTCAACTCGGCCTGCGCGGCGCCGCCCAGCGGCGACTTTGAGCGCGACATCGCCCCGCTGATGGCGCGCCACTGTCTGGGGTGTCATAACGCCAGCGAGGCCAGCGGCGGATTGGTGCTGGTGGATCGCGCCCACGCGCTCGCCGGTGGAGACTCGGGCGCGGCGCTTGTGCCGGGCAAGCCCGACGAGAGTCTGCTGATCCAGCGCTTGCGCGATGGCTCGATGCCGCCCGAGGGCAAGGGCGAAGCGCTCACGGCGGAGCAAGTGGAGAAGCTGGCCGCCTGGGTGCGCGCGGGGTGCAATTGGCCGCGAGAACAGCCACTCAGTCCTTACGAGTTCACGACCGACCGTCGCGCTGGCTACGACTGGTGGTCGCTGCAACCGGTGACGCGGCCGCCCGTGCCGCGCGAACTGATTGATGAGCAGCCCGCCGGCGCGATCGACGCATTTGTGCTGGAAAAGCTGCGCGAACGTCAACTCGACATGGCGCCACTGGCCGATCGGCAGACGCTTATTCGGCGCTTGAGCTTCGATCTGACGGGGTTGCCGCCGACGCCGGAGGAGATTCGCGCGTTTGTGGACGATCCGGCGGCCGACGCGTATCCGCGGTTGGTCGAGCGGCTGTTGGCATCGCCCCATTATGGCGAGCGCTGGGCGCAACATTGGCTCGATGTGGTGCGGTTCAGCGAGAGCAAGGGCTTTGAGCGCGATCGGCTGCGCGAGAACGCTTGGCGCTATCGCGATTGGGTGGTGACCGCCTTCAACGAAGACCTGCCGTACGACGCTTTCGTTCGCCGTCAATTAGCTGGCGACGCGCTGGCGCCAGAGGACGCCGCTAGCGCCACGCCGACCGGATTTTTGGTGACGGGGCCGAACAACGATGTAGGCAACGGCAGCGAGTTGGCGCGACAGCGCGAACGCTCCGACGAATTGGACGATTACGTCTCGACCGCCACGAGCGCGCTGTTGGGAATGACCGTGTCTTGCGCCCGCTGCCACGATCACAAGTTCGATCCGATTCCGACGCGCGATTACTATCGGCTGGTGGCCGTGTTTTCCGGCGTGCATTACGGCGATCGACCGCTGGCCAGCGACAGCCAGCGCGAGGAGCGCAAGGCCAAGCTCGCCGAGTTCGACGCGCAACTGGCGGCGCTGGGCAAGCAGCGACAGGCCATTGACGACGAGTTGGCGGCGCTGGGGGGCGGCCCCGCCAGCAGCGTGAAGAACGAGATTCGCTTTGCCCCGATCGAGGCTCGCTATGTGCGCTTGGCGATCGAGCGGACCGGCGGCGACAACGAACCGGCGATCGACGAGCTGGAGATTTACGCGGCCGGCGCCGAGCCAAATCAAGCGCTCGCCACCACCGGCGCCGTGGCCAGCGCGTCGTCGCTATTGTCCGGCTACGCCATCCATCAGGTACCGCATCTCAATGACGGCTTGATTGGCAACGACCACAGTTGGATCGCCGCCGAGCGGGGGTCGGCCTGGGCGCAGATCGACCTGGTCAAGACGTTGCCGGTCGAGCGCGTGGTGTGGGGGCGCGATCGCGAGCGCCATTACACCGATCGCGTGCCGCAAGAGTACGCGGTGCTGCTATCGCTCGACGGCGAGACATGGACTGTCGCGGCGCGCCGGCCCGAGCGCAGTGAGCCGAGCGCCGAGATTCGCCAGCAACTTGCCGCATTGCAAAAACGAAGCGCCGATCTGGCCGCCGAGGTCGCGGCGGTCGAGCAAGCGAAGAAAGCAGTGCCACCGTTCGAAACCATCTGGGCGACAGTCAGCACGAAACCGGAGCACACGCGGGTGTTGACGCGTGGCGATGTCACCACGCCGGCCGATGAGGTGACGCCGGGGGCGTTGTCGGCGGTGAAGGGACTGGCGCCCGACCTGGCCGCGGCAGACGCCAGCGACCGCGAGCGCCGGCTGGCGCTGGCCCAGTGGATCACAGCGCCCGAGAATCCGCTCACCGCGCGCGTGATGGTGAACCGCGTGTGGCAATATCATTTCGGACAGGGACTGGTGGAGAACGCCAGCGATTTTGGATTCAACGGCGGGCTGCCGTCGCATCCGGAACTGCTCGACTGGCTCGCCGCCGAGTTCGTGGAGCATGGCTGGAGCCTGAAGCATTTGCACCGGCTGATCGTGGGCTCGCGCGCGTATCGACAGGCGTGCCGCGCCGATGAGGCGGCCAGCCAAGTCGACGCCGACAATCGGTTGCTGTGGCGCGCCAATCGACGCCGGCTCGACGCCGAATCGATTCGCGACTCGGTGCTGCTGACCGCCGGCACGCTCAACGCGAAGCCGGGGGGGCCCAGCTTCCGGCTGTTCAAGTACACCGATGGCAATATCCCGGTGTTTGAACCGCTGGCCGGCGAAGATCAATCGACTTGGCGACGCACGTTGTACCGGCATGTGGTGCGGTCGCAGAGCGTGCCGTTTCTCGATGTGTTCGATTGTCCGGACTGCTCGGTGATGACCGCCAAGCGTTCGCGCACCACCACTCCCTTGCAGGCGCTTAGTTTATTGAACAACGACTTTGTGGTTCGCCAAAGCCAGTTGTTGGCGGCGCGCTTAAGAAGTGACGCGGGCGCCGACGCCGGCGCGCAGGTGGAGCGGGCAATGTGGCTCATCTTTGGCCGCGCGCCAACGCCCGAGCAGCGCGCCGAACTGACCACGTTTGTCGAGCAGCACGGTTTGGAGCCATTGGGCCGCGTGCTCTGGAACGCCAACGAGTTTCTTTACGTCAACTAACCCTGACCAGCTCCATGACTCACAACAATTCAACGAGCCATCGCCGCTGCCAAGGTTCGCCGCGGTTTGCCTCGCGCCGCGATTTTTTATGGCGCTCGGCCGGCGGATTGGGAGGCATCGCGCTGGCCGACCTGCTGGCGGCCGATGGGCGGCTGGCGGCGGCCCATGCGCCAGCGCCCCTCACGCATGGCGGATGCCCGCACCACCCGCCCCGCGCCAAGCGCGTGATTCAACTCTTTATGTCGTGCGGCGTGAGCCAGGTCGACTCGTTCGATTACAAGCCAGCGCTGGCCAAATATCACGATCAATCGGTCGGCAGCTTGCCAGGCATCGAGAATCTGTTCTTCGCCAAGCCCGGCAAATGGATGAAGACGCCGTTCGCATTTCAGCAGTACGGCGAAACGGGCAAGTGGTGCTCCGAGATATTCCCGCACATCGCCCAACACGTCGATCGGCTGGCGTTTGTGCATTCGATGCAGTCGGAGTCGAACAGCCACGCGCCGGCCACGTTCTACATGAACACCGGGTTTATTCGGCCGGGTTATCCTTCGGCCGGAGCCTGGGGAGTTTATGGGCTGGGCAGCGAGACGCAGGACTTGCCCGCTTACGTGGTGATGATCGATCGTGGTTTGCCGCCAGGGCACAATGTGAACTGGAGCGCCGGCTTCTTGCCCGCCGAGTACCAAGGAACGCTGCTACGGCACGAGGGAGACCCGATTCTCGATTTGGAAACGCCCGTGGCTATGACCGCCGAGGCCGAACGCGCCTCGCGCGACGTGTTGGCGCGGCTGAACGCCGATCACTTGGCGCAGAATCCTGGCGATGGCGAACTGGCCGCCCGCATTTCGGCCTACGAGTTGGCCGCGCGCATGCAATTGGCCGTGCCAGAGACGATGAACTTGAACCAGGAGACGGCCGAGACGCGGCGGCTGTATGGGCTCGATCACGCCAACCCGCAGGTGGCGAGCTTTGCCCGCAATTGCCTCTTGGCGCGGCGCTTGATCGAGCGGGGGGTGCGGTACGTGAGCCTGTTTTGCGGCGGCCCGAACATGCCGACCGGCAAATGGAACTGGGATGCGCACGACAATGTGGAGGAGAACCACCGCCGCAACGCCGGCATCTGCGATCAGCCGATCGCCGCGCTATTGACCGATCTGACGCGGACGGGTCTGTGGGACGACACGCTGGTGACCTGGACCGGCGAATTTGGCCGCACGCCATTTCGCGAAGGAGAGACGCCGGGGCGCGATCACAATCCGCAGGGCTTTACCCTGTGGATGGCCGGGGGCGGGGTGCGCGGCGGCGCCAGCTACGGCGCGACCGACGAGATGGGCTACCAGGCGGTCGATCGACCGACGAGCGCGCATGATTTTCACGCCACGCTGATGCACTTGATCGGCATCGATCACGAGCGGCTCACCTATTATTACAACGGTCGGCAGCAGCGCCTGACCGATGTGCATGGCCAGGTGATTGACGAGATCTTGGCGTAACCGCGCCAGCGCGATTCATCAGGCCGACAGATCGGCCTCTTCGGCGGCGAACTGCTCGTACATGCCGCGCGCGATTTCCAAGTCGTGCGCCCTTGGAACGAGCGCCGCGCGAATCCGCGCGCGGCGGATCACCCCCTTCTCCAGGCGCTGGCGAAACAGCGGCGCGCGCAGCGCGATGTCGCCATCGCGCGCGGCGAACTGTTGGCCGCAAAAGTCGCTGGGGTGAATCATCTGCACGTAGCTCGGCGCGTCCCCCGCTTGGCGACAAACGACCAGACTGGTCAGCTCGCCGTGGCGCGCATCGTCGCGCGCGGTCCAAGCGTTGGACTTGTCGCTGTAGCTGAAAATCTCGTTCGCGGTCCAGGTGGCGCCAATCGACAGTTCAGGATCGCTATCGAGCCGATCGGTATGCACGGAGACTTGCAAGTCGATCCGCGCCGGAAGGTTCGCGGTGGCGGCGGTGGCGCGCCAATCGAGTTCGAGCAGCACAGGCCACTTTTCCGTGGGGGCATAAGTGGCGATGAGCGCGTTGCCGCGAGCAAAACAATCGATTAGCGCGCCGACAGAACCGCGCGCGGCGCCAAGCTCAATGGCCAGCGCCCGCGCCGGTGAGCCGAGAAATCCCATTCCCTGGTGAGGAGCGCCGACATCGAGCCGCGCGTGGAGAGAATCGAGTTCCAGGGTGGCGACAGAGTTCGCCAGGCGCCAAGCAGTCCGCGTCATGCCTGATGGGAAATCGGAGGTGGGAAAATAAAAACCCCGCCGCTCGCAGCGAGGCGAAACGGCGGGGCCGGAACAGAGAAGAGGCCTTTATGCGAGACGGCGCTTACAGCCGAACTGCCCGCTCCAATCAATGATCTGTTGTTCCGGAATGGGGATGATGGGATTCAAAGTGTTTCGTAATCGAGCGGCACTTTGAACACCCTGATATTACCAGGACATTTCAGCATGTCCAGAAATTTTACAAAAATATTTTTCGGCGCTAACCGTTCGCGTTGGTAGGTAAATCGCGGCCTCTGGCGGCGGGGCGGAATCTTTGCCCTTGTCCCCCCAATTTTTCTATAATCGGCCGAGTCGCAATTCGCCGCTCGGATGGAGGCAAAATGCCGGATTATCGAGAGGTGGCCGAGGCCGCCGTACGCGCCGCTGGCGCTGCCTTGCTCGATTGGCGGGGCCGTTTTCACGTGCGTCAAAAGGGGCCCTGCGATCCGGTCACCGAGGCCGATCTGGCGGCGCAGGAAGCGGCCTGGGCGGTCCTGTCCAAGGCCTTCCCTAGCCATGACTTGCTAAGCGAAGAATCGCCGCACGATCGGCTCGCCGATGAACGCTTCCGGTGGATTCTCGATCCGCTCGATGGCACGCAAAACTATGTCCATGGCCTGCCGCTGTACACGGTGTCGCTGGCGCTGGAACGAGCCGGAAAGTTGCTAGTGGGCTGTGTTTACAACCCGGTGAGCGACGAGTGTTTTCTGGCCGAGTCGGGGGGGGCCGCGACCTTGAACGGTCTGCCGATCCGCTGCAGTGGAGTCGAGCAGATTGGTTCGGCGCTGGTGGCGATCAGTCTGCCGCCATTGATTTCTCGCGAATCGCCCGAGTTACAGCAATTGATCGAGGTCAGCACGCGGGCGCAGGCCATTCGCCGGCTTGGGTCGTCGGCGCTCAACCTGGCGCTGGTCGCCGCCGGGCGACTCGACGCCTTTTTTGCGACAGAAACGCACATCTGGGATATCGCGGGGGGGGTGGCGCTGGTCGAGGCCGCCGGCGGCACGGTAATCGACCCCAGCGGCGGACCGGTTGACCTGAAGAAACCCCGGGTCGTGGCGGCGTCGACCGCCGCTTTGGCCCGGCAACTAGCGTCTCTGCTGCAGGGGTGAATGGGAGTGGTTTCAATCGCTGAGCGAGGCGCTCCCAGACGGAAATGGGCTGCGGAGCAAACTCAGTAAGTCCCTATGCGTAGAAAGTTTGGTCGCCGCGACGGCAGCAACTAGACTGGAGTTTGCCTTGCCAACCGGCGGGTCCACGTCTGGCAATTGGTCTGCGTAGCAGGCAACCGCGTTCGCGGCTTCTGACTCGGGGCAGTGAAGGTTAGGTTCTTGCGTCATTTCTTGTTTTGGACGGTCGCGCTGACGCTATTGGGCGGCATTGCCCCTGCGCGGTGGTCTGCCGCCGACGAGACCGATGATAGCGCTCCCCGGCCTGCGACAAGCGACTCTGCGGCGCCCAGCAAAGTTGCGCCGCCGGCCGCTGCCGGAGTTCAGGACGAGCCGCAAGTGATCTACTTGCCCGACGAGAATGGCAAGCTGCAGCCGATCCTCAACGTGCCGCTGGAGCGACTGCAGACGTTGTTGCGTCAAGAGAAGGGGGCGCAGGCCGACGCGCCCCCGAGTCACGTGGTGGAACTGGCGGTGACGGGCCAAGTGGAGCGACAGCGGGCGCGGCTCGATTTTACGATTCAGGTGCAAACCACCAGCAGCGACTGGATCAAGGTTCCGTTGCGGCTCGATGGCGTGGTGCTGGAACCCGACTCCATTCAGTGGGAAGGAGCCGCCGAACATCTGTTGGCGCCAGACAAAGGGGGGGGCGGTTACGCCTGCTGGCTGCGCCGTTCCGCCGAGGAGCCGGTGATATTGCGCTTCCGCGGCCTGGCGCGATTGGAGTCGGCGGGCGACGAAACCCGATTGCGATTGCAAACTCCCTTGGCCGCCACACAGGTGCTGGAACTGACCGTGCCCGGCAGCGATCTGGTGGCCCGCGCCGCCGACGAAGCGTTGTTGGAACAGAGCATCGACGGGGAGAACACTCGCTTCAAGCTCTCGACGGCGCGCGGTCCGTTGGAGTTGTCTTGGTGGCGGCGCGGCGAGTCGGGGCGCGGCGCCGCGCCGGCGCTGGAAGCGACCGGTTCGATCTTGGCGCAACTCGGCCATCGCCATGTCGAGGAGACGGCGCTACTAACGGTACGTTCGCTCGATCGGCCGTTCGATCGCTTCCGCGTGCGATTGCCCGAGGGCGCCACGCTCAAAAGCGGCAGCGGCCATAGCTATGCGGCGATTGAATCGTCAACGGCGGGGGAGCGCGAGCAGGGCCCGGGGGGCTGGATCTACGAGATTCAGCTTGAGCAGCCAGTGCGACAAACCGAGGTGCGGCTGGTGAGCGAGCGCAGCGACCTGGCCGACGGCGCATTTGTGCAGTTGGCGGGCTTTGAGGTGCTGGAGGCCCGGCGGCAATCAGGCTTTTTGGCGGTAGTGGCCGAAGGGGGGTGGCAGGTGGCGTTTGGCGAGCATGACAACATGCACCGCACGCCCGACGCCGAGGCGCCGGCCGAGTTGCGACGTCAGCCGATCGCGGCCAGTTTCAGCTACGTGGCGCAGCCGTGTTCGCTGGAGGCGCGCTTGGTGCGCCGACAGGCCCGCCGCGTGGTCGAGCCGACGTTCGTGTTTGGAGTGGAAAAGGACCGCGTGCGCCTCGACGCGCGACTGAAATACAACATCAGCGGCGCGCGGATCGATCATATCGAACTGCGCTGGCCCGACGCCGACTGGCAGATTGAGGAAGTGGGGCCGCCCAATCTGGTGAATGTGGAGCAGTTGAATCTGTCGGGTGTGCTGCCGACGATTCCCTTGGCGCAGCCCACCACCGGCGAATTAGAGGTCACACTACGGGCAACGCGGCGCCTTGATCCGGCGCAGCCACGCCTGGTGCTCCAGGCGCCGGCGCCGGTGGCCGATCTGGTCAAGCCGGCCATCGTGGTGATCGCGCCGGCCGATAACTTGCGCGTCGTGCCGCGCGTGGAGGAGCTATTGGGGCTGACGCGATTGTCTCGACAAATTGTGCGTGGCCTGCCGACTTCGCAGCAAGAGCCGCTGTATTATCGCGCCGATAGTCAGCAACACCGTTTCGCGGCGGAGGTCGAAGCGTTGGCTCGCGCGATTACTTCGCAAATGGTGGTCGAGGCCGTGCGGAAGGCCGACGCCTGGCAGGTAGAAGCGCGCTTCAACGAGCGGATCGCGAACGTGCCGGCCGCGCAATTGAGTTTTGAGATCGGAGTCGCCGCCCCGCAACGACTTGGCCTGCGTGTCGCGGTCGATGGCCAGGCGCTGTCGGCCAACGACATTCAATGGAGCCCGACCGAAGTGGCGCAGCGCTGGCGCATGAGTGTTCCGCTGTCGACCGAACGATTGGGAGAATGCTCGGTCGTGTTGACCTATCGCGTGGCGGACGCCGCGGGCGCCGATGCGGCCGCCGCGATGCAATTGCCGTTGTTTCGCCCCTTGGAGGCTGAGGTGGTCGACGCGCGCGCGTCGTTGACCACGCCGGAAGGCTGGGAGGTCGCCGCCGTGGCGCCGCCGTGGCGACAGACCGCCGTGACCGCGTCGGGCAATGGCGCCGGGGGCGCGCTGCAACTTGAGGCGACCGGCGACGTGCCGACTTTGAAATTTCAAGTCAAGCGAACGGAGGCCGCGCGCGCCGCGCCGCTGGTGGTCGACCGACAATGGGCGCAGTCTTGGTTCAGCGGCGCGGAGCGCCAAGATCGGGTGGTCTGGCGACTGGTCACCACGCGACCGCAAGTGGAGTTCGCGCTGCCGGCCGGGGCGGTGCTCGAATCGCGCCAGGTGTTTGTGGACGGACGCCGATCGACCTCGCTGGTGGCGGGTCGCGATCGCGTGCGCGTCGATCTGCAGGCCGGCGCGCAATCGGCCCCGCGCGTGGTGGAGCTGATCTATCGATTTGCCACGCGCCGCGGCGGCTGGAGCCGATTGCCTGTCGAGCCGGCAGCGCTGGTGGGCGCCGATTTGACGCGGCATGGTTATTGGCAAATGGTGTTGCCAGAGTATCGCTATCTGGCGCTGGAGCCGCACGAATTGGTTACGGAAAACGTCTGGCGCTGGCGGCGCTTTTTTGCGGCGCGTGAGCCGCGGCTGACCACCAGCGAACTGGAACAATGGGTCGGCGCCCGGCACGAGCCGACGGCGCCCCCCGCGGCCAATCAATATTTGTTTAGCATGCTGGGGCCGCCGACCGCGGTTTCGCTGACCGTCATCGACCGCACGTATCTGGTGCTGTTGGGGTCGGGCGTGGTGCTGTGCGTGGGCCTGGCATTCTTGCAATTGCCGGCATTGCGTCGTCCGGCGGTGTTGTTGCTACTGGCCGTCCTCCTGGCCGCGGCGGTCCTGTGGGATAGTTCGGGCGCGATGGTCATTGCCCAATCGGCGAGCTTAGGGGTGGCGCTGGTGGTGGTCGCGGGCGTATTGAAGCGGCTGGTGGCGGGTCGTCGGCCAGCGCCGGCCGCGTGGCGACGCTCTCCCAGTTCGATCATCGAGCGCGGATCAACGCAACACCCGCGGGCCGTGGTGGCGCCGGGATCGAACTCTTCCACCAAGGCGGGCGTGTCTCTCGAGCTGGCACAAGAATCGAAGTCGAACTGATGCACGCGGCGCGGCGCTTGGCAATTTGGAGCGGCATCTTGGCTTGGGGGCTGGTCGCCTGGGGCGACGAGACGGCGCCGCCCGCGCTCGAGTCCAAGCCGCGGGCGCTGCCGCGCTGGCGCCTGCTCGGCGCGCCCGCGGAGAACCCACGACAGTGGCCCGCCGGATCGGAGAGTTACCTGCCGATCCGCCGCGAGGAGTTCGATCGCGCGGTCGGCGCTGCCGCGCAGCCGGACGTGCGCGACGACGCCTTGAGTCGGCCCTTGGTCGTAGCTGCACAGTACAGCGCGAGCTTGGTGGGAGACTGTCTGGTAGGTAGCGACGCGCAGTGGCGGATCAGCCGCCGCCATGCCGCTAGCTCGCAGTTGGCGCTCGACGCCAATCTGGCGCTGAGTCGCGTGCGGTGGCAGTCGTTGGAAACCGGTGACGCTTCGAGCGCGCCCAGCGCCGAGTTGGCGATCGCCGCCGGGCCCGATCAACGCCAGACACTGGCGGCGCCCGCGGACGGGATCGTGACTTTTGACTGGTCGCTGCGCGGCCAGCCCGCCGGCGAGTCGTTGACATTCGAGTTATCGCTGCAGTCCAGCCTGTCGAGCGAGCTGAATTTGGAATTGCCGGCGAGCAAACGTGTGGATGCGTCTGCGGAATCGCCGCCGGTCGTGTCGGAAGAAGTGACCGGGGATATTCGGCGGGTGCGGCTGAAGTTAGGCGCGGCTCGAAACGTGCGACTGAGCATCGTCGACTCCGCCAAGAGAGACACGGCGGGCGCCGCGCAATTGTCGGAGCGATTGGCGTATGACATCACGCAGCGCGGGTTGGAGCTAACCGCCGACTACGACATCAAGCCGGGCGCGGCGCCGCTGTCCGAATTGGTGTTCGACGTCGATCCGCGACTGACGATCCTCACGGCGACCATGGGCCAACAGTCGCTGTCGTGGTCGCACACTGCCGGCGGTGAAGGCGCCCCTGGCCGCATCCGCTTGACGCTCCCCGAGTCACCGGCGGCGCAGGCGCTGCGCATCACGGCCATGGCGCCGGTCGTGGAAAAACAAGACTGGCGGTTGCCCCGCTTGGCGGCTCGCGACGCGCTGTGGACCTATGGGCGGGTCGTCTGCCGTGTGGCGCAACCGCTCGTCGTCGCTTCGTTCGCGGCGCCTGGTTGTCGACAATTGTCGCAGGGCAAGCTGCCGGCTCCGCTGGTGGGCGAGGTCTTTGAGTTCGAGGCGTTTGACGAACAGCATCAGTTGCAGCTTTCATTGGCGCCGACCGAGTCGCGCGCCGCCTTCAGCTCGGTGGCGCAGTTGCGCGTGACAGAAACGGAGATCGCTTGCGAAGTCGCGGCGCTAGGCTTGGTGAACGGCAACGATCTTTGGGAACTGGCGGCCCACGTGGGGCCCGGTTGGGTGATCGACGCCGTGGAAGGGAGCGACGCCCTCGATATCGCCGCCTGGACTGTGGAGGCGAGACCAGACCCCAGGCTGAGGATTGCCCTTGGCGCCGTGCTCCGCTCGGGAGAGTCCATTCAATTGCGCGTGGTGGCTCGCAAGATCGACTGGCACTTGGGCCAAACCTTGGAGTTGGCAGAACTAATGCCGCTGCAATTCGCGGGAGACGAACAGCAATCGTACCTCGCGTTGCAGGTCGATCCGGGGCTTGCCGTGCGCTTTGATCACGGCGCCTGGCGACCCACGAGCGGAGCTTTGCCCGACGCGCTCGCCAAGTTGGCTGGACCGACCAACTCGGCGCTGACGTTTGCGCTGCGGCCCGACCTGCTGCCGCGCCGGCTGACCGTGGAGCCGTTGGCCACGGCGCTGGAGGCGAAAGCGCAGATCGATGCCGAGGTCCGTGGCGGCGAATTGGTCGAAACCTATCAAGTGGTTTGTCAGCCACGGCAGGGGGAGCTATCGAGTCTGCGGGTGCGCTTGCAACCGCCGTCGTCGGAGCCTTTGGTGTGGCGTCAAGACTCGGCGGACGGCGCGCCGTTCGAGGCGCGGCGTGTCGCGCCCGCTGCGCCGGCGAGTGACGACGAAATTTGGGAGATTGCCTTCGCGCGGCCGCGCGAGGGTCCGTTCGAACTGCGCGCATCGCGACGGCGCGAGTTGCGCGCGGCGACGCGCGTGTCGCTGCTCATGGTCGAAGGCGCGAAGCCGCTCGTCGGCCGAGTCGCCTTGCGCGTCGATCCGGCGTTGGCTGTGAAGATCGCCGCGCACGATGTGGAGCCGTTGCTTCCCAACCTAGCCGCCGCCGAGGCGACGGCGATCGTACACAACTACTCGTATTCCGTGGCCGATTCCACCGCTGGGCTTGGCGCCGCGCGCATTGAGTTGACGCCGGTCGCCGGCACACCGTCGGCCACCACGCTTTCGGCGGTCGCGGTGACCGAAGGCGATCCGCTGCGCGCGCCGCGCCACCGAGCGCGCTACCTGGCGGACCGGGTCGGCCAAGATGGTTTGACATTGCGAGCACCCCCTGGCGCCCGCCAGATCGTGGCCAGCATCGATGGCCGCCGCGTGACGACGTCGCTGGTTGATGGCCAGGCGGCGCTGGCGTTGCCGCGCGCCCAGCGGAGCATCGTGGTCGAACTGGAGTTTGTCACCCCGGCGAACGACGCCGGTTTGAGCGCGCCGTTCTGGCGAGTCGATCCGGCGGTCGAGACGCTGTCGCAAAAATGGATCGTCCGCGTGCCGCCCGGCTATGAACTGCACGGCCCGGGCATCGTCGCTGCCAAGTCGACGCCGGGCGAGCGTTTGTTTGGCGCATGGGGCGCCGCGCGCGAGGGCGCCTTTCGTCCCTTCACGGCGGCGGCCTGGCTGGCGCTTTGGCCGGGCAGTCGCGACGCCGAGGTCCGCAAGCAAGATCAATGGGCCGCGCTGCTCGACACCGCGCAAACCATCCCGCAACCGGCGGTCACCTGGGGACAACTGATCGCGCGCTGGGGGCGCTTGCTCCAGTCCGAAGGAAAATCGCTATGGGTTGATCCGCAATTACTGGCCCATGGCGCGGGTCCGCAGCAGCCGTTGCCGGTCAGAACCGGCGCCGCGGAGAGTGGAGTTGGACTGCTGCGAGAAGCGGCAATCGCCACGCTCATCGCGAATCGCGAGGTGCGGTTGACGACCCTTGCCGAGGCGCAGCGCCGGGCGCGCCACGGCGAGCTGATGGAGCTAGCGGAGCCGAACTTGTATGCCCTGCCGACTGCTGCTCTGCGCGGGGATTGGATTCCGGCGGCGCGGTGGGCTGATTTGTCGGTGACTGGCGCCGAAGCGCGATGGGCCTTCGATCCCGCGCCGGCCGGCTGGACCGAACACGTCTTGCCATGCCCGCCGGGCGTGACGCGCATGTTGCGCTGGGTCGATCTGGGATCGCTGCGCGTCTGGGGTTGGATCGTTCAACTTGCGGCGGTGGGCTGGGGCGTATGGCTGTTGTCGGGGCGAACACGTTGGTTGGCGGGCCTGTTGGCGCTGGCCGTCGGCGCGGCGCTGATGGCGCCCAATCGTTTTGTCCCACTCACCTCGGGCGCAGTGACGGGGTTGCTGTTGGCCCTAGCGTGGAATCTGACACGTCCGGCGCGGGCGAAGGCGCAGGCCGCTGTGGCGTCGACAATCGCCGCGCGGACGCCGGTCGCGTCGCGATCGTGGTCGGGCACGACCACCACGGCGCTGTTGATTGCCGGCGCGCTGTGCCAAGCCGTGGGCGCGCAAGAAGCGGCTGACGAGCCGCTTTCGGTGCTGACGCCCATCGACCGCGCGGGGCGCGCAGTGGGCGAGTTTTATTATGTTCCCGAGCCGCTCTGGCGCGCGCTCGGCCAGCAACCGGCGCAGCAGGCGGTTGACTGGAAGTTGCTGCGCGCGACCTACCGCGGCGACTTTGCGTGGCAAGTGGCGCGCCAGTCGTTGCGTTTGTCTTGGCTGGAAGCGCGCTGGGAAATCGAAACTCTGGCGCCTCACACGGCCGCGCGTTTGCCGCATTGGTCTGATGACGCGGCGCGCGTGCGGGTGCTGATCGACGGCGCGCCCCTGGCCGATGCGGCGCAGACGACCAAGGCGCCGCTGACTTTTGTCGACGCGGGACGGCACATCGTCGAGGTGCGCTGGACTGGTCCGACCGACAAGATCGACATTGATCTGCCGATTCCGGTGCTGCCCACGAGCCGCGCGGAATTTTCGTTGCCCCCCGACGCGCCGGCGATCGAGTTTCCGTCGGCGCTGGGGCATGTGGAGCGGCGCGATGAGCGTCGACAAGTGGTTGTCTGGCTCGGACCCGCGGAGCGTTTGCAGGTGCGATTGGCTGGCGCCGCTGGCGGCGGCAATGGCGCGGTCGAAGTCGAGCAACTGCTGTGGATGACCGTGCAGCCTGGGGCGACACTGCTGCGGACGCGCTTACGGTTCGATCGGCCGGCGGGCATGGACTATTTCCGCTGCTTTGGCGATCGTGATCTGCGTTTGTTGTCGATCGACGAGTCGCATGGTCCCGCGCCGCAATCGGCGCCGTGGGACGATAGGCGCCAGTTGTTTCAGTTCAGCTTGCCGCCAGGGCAGACCGGTCCAACAGAACTGCGCGCCACGTTGCTCGTGCCGGGCGCCGGCATTGGCCGCGTTCAGCTTCCAGAGTTGATTCCCAGCGAAGGGCGCATCGCGCAGCGCTGGCTCGCGTTATCGGTCGACGAGTCGTTGGCCGCGCGGCTGGAGCCGGCCGAGTTGGCCGACGGCGCGCTGGCGATCGATGAGTTTTTGAAGGCCTGGGGCGCGGCCGACAGCACGCCGCAGCAGGCCCACGCGCTGCCTTTGTCGGCAAGTGTGGTGGTGGCCGCAAGCCCGGTAGAACCTCAAATGGTCAGCGATCGGCAACTGGTGCTCGGCGTCACGCGCAGCGGCGTCGATGTCACCTTTCGGTCGCAGTTGCATGGCGCGCAGTCGCCGCTGTTTGTGCATCGCATTCAGGCGCCGCCCGAACTGGAGGTGACGTCGGTCTCGGCGCGGGCGGCCAACGCCGAGCAAGTGGTGCGCTGGAGCCAAGCGGCCGACGGCATGTTGACGCTGCTGCTGTCCAGCGCGCCCGAGGGCGATCAAACCGTGCAGGTGACGGGCCGCCTGCCCGGCGCGGCCGAGATGCGGCTGCCACGTCTCACGGTGGAAGGGGCGCGGATTCGCGCGACCAGCGTGATCGTGCTGCGCGAGCCGAACGTGCGCGTCGCGCTAGAGAATCGGGACAATCTGGCGCCGGCCGAGGCGTCGCTGCCGTCTTCGTTGACCTCCGCCGGGCGCAAGCTGGTGGCGCACGAAACGAGCACCGCGCCCGACTACGGCGCCACGCTGGTCATCAGCGATAATGAACCGCGGGTCGAACTGGTCGAGACGATCTCGATCGAGCGACGCGCCGAACTGTGGCGCGCCATCGTCGAATGTCGGGGCGAGGTGACGGGCGGCGTCTTGGATGTGTTGCGGTTCCAGTTGCCCGCCGATTGGACTGGACCATTCAAGTCCGACCCGGCGGGCAGCTTTGAAACCAATGGCGGCGGCGAGGCGACATGGACCCCAGAGCAGCCGTTGGCGGGCGAATTTCAAGTGCGCTTCGAGGCGCCGCTGTCGGCGCCGCTGGCGCCCGCGGTCGTGCCGCTCGACGCGCCCGATGCGCGGGTATTTGTCAATTTGCCGCTGATTGCCGGCAGCGCGTGGGACACCCAGGGTCTGGAGATCGAGGGCGCCGCGCCGGAGGGTTATCAGCGCTTTCGCGCCGGCGGCGCCTTTGCCGCGGCGCTGGTCGACCGCTCGACTCGCCGAATCCGCGTCGAACTGGCCACCATGGAGGTGAAAATCATGCCGCGCGCGCCGGCCGTGGCGCTAGCCACCTTTGTCATTTCGGGCGGTGACGAAGTTTGCACGCTGGAGTTGCCGCCGGCGTGGAAGTTGTCGGCCGCCGTGGTCGAGAGAGTGGCCGTACAACCGCTATCGACCGGTGAGAACCAGTACACCATTCCGCTCGTCGCAGCGCAAGCGGCGCAGCAGGTCGAGTTGGCGCTGGTGGGCGCGTCGCCAGTGGACGCCGCGGGCCAATGGAGCGCCCCTCCGCCACGGATCGCCGGCGCGCCGCCGCGCGAAACGATTTGGATAGTTCATGGTCCGGCGGAGCGCGCGGGCGCAAGTGACGCGACCCGTTCGTTGAGCACGGTCTACTGCCGTCGCTTGGAATTGCTGATCCAGCGGTTGACGGGCTTGGCCGCGCAGAAGACGCGCGCCGATTTCGCGGCCCGCGTCGAGCGCTGGCTGGCGCTTTATCGCCAGTGCGAGGCGCGCGCGCGATTGCACCTGGCGACGTTGCCGGCGGCGCACGCCGATCAAGAGCGCTGGAACTTGTTAGCCAAGGATGCAGGCGAGAAATTTGTCGCCGCCACGGGGCAGCCCTGGGAGCCATTGGCCAGCGAGTTGGCGCCGGCGAGCGCGATCGAGCAGCAGTTGCGCGATGCGGCGCTGGTCACTGCGCCCGCGTGTTTCGCCGTGGCGGGCGAGGGCGCGCCGCGGCTGACGAGCGTCGCCGAAGCCACCGATTGGAAAGGGCGCTTCGGGTTGGCCTCGCTGGTCATGGCGCTGGGTGTCGCTTTGGTGTGGCGCCCCCGGTGGACCAGCGCGCTGGAATCGCTGGTCTGGCATTGGCCGCCTTTGGCGGGCGTGGCGCTCGGCTGGGTGTGGTGGCGCTGGCTGGAGTGGAGTCCCGCCGGATTTGCGATTCTGGTGTTTTCGCTTGGCGCGCTTTGCTGGCAGGCCATTGGCCAGTGGCGCGCTGGCGGTCAGCCAGCCGCGAGCGGCGCTGCGGCCGAGCGCGGGGCGTAAGGCCGCAACCAGTTTGGCCCGTTCCACTTGGGGTTGGGCGCGCCGGTCGAACCGCCTGTTCCGCCGTACTGAATCCTCGGAAAGCGGTCTTTGCGCTGGCGCGAGGTTGTGTTAACTTTCGCCCCACATCGAGCGTCGGCAGACTTAGGTTTCGCGAAGAAGCGAGTCGCCGGCGCGATGCGTCGCAATCGGCCGTGAAGCGCCGATTGTCCTGAGGCCGACAAGGAAGGAGGCCGTCGATGAGTTCCGGCGCCAAAGAACAGGTTCAATGTCACATTCGTTGGATGATCCGCCGCGACATGGCGGAGGTCCTGCAGATCGAGGGAGGCAGCTTCGAGTTTCCCTGGTGCGAGGACGATTTCATCCGCGCGCTGCAGCAGCGCAACTGCATCGGCATGGTGGCCGAGCATGAAGGCCGCATTATCGGCTTCATGGTGTACGAGCTGCACAAGACGCAGATTCATATCCTCAACTTCGCCGTGGCCGAGCCGCATCGCCAAAAGGGAGTCGGCTCGCAAATGCTGACCAAGCTGGTGGGCAAGCTCTCCAACCAGCGTCGCACGCGAATCATGCTCGAAGTACGCGAGACGAATTTGTCGGCGCAGGTGTTCTTCCGCCACAACGGATTTCGCGCCATCTCGGTGCTGCGCGAGTTTTACGAGGACACCCCGGAAGACGCCTACATCATGGAGTATTGGTATCAAGCTCCCGATATGGTCGAGCAGCCGGTGGTCAATCGCATCGCGCGGCTGGCGGGCTGATCGATCGCCGATTGCGCCAGACGCTTGCGCGTCAGAGCGGCACGATGGTCGGCGTGAGCGTCGTCAGGTCGACCACGGCCAGCGAGCGCGGATTGGCGCGATAGAGCGCGCCGGGGTTGAGCACCCGGGTCGGCCCCTCGTCGTGCCATTCGGCGGCGTGCGTATGCCCGTAACAAACCAGCTCGTGCGCGCCGGAGCGCACGGCGTCTAGCCAGAGCCGCCGGTCATCGCTGTGGGTAAAGGCGATCCGCCGCTGGCCCAATTCAAAGGCGTCGAAGACGCCGGCGCAGGTTTGGCCAGCCCGCTCGATGGCCGCGGCCAATTCGGCGCGCGCGTCGTCGCAATTGCCGAACACGAATCGGGTGGGCCAGGGGGCGAACAGTTCGACAATCTCGGGCGTGCCGATGTCGCCGCAGTGAATGACGGCGGCCACGTCGAGCGACTGCAGCATGCGCACCGCCTGGCGCGTGTTGCCGACATGCCCGTGCGAATCGCTGACCACGCCGAGGAGCATGACGTTATTTACCTCGTGCCAATAATCTCGACCGGGTCGCCCACGCGGAGAACGCTGTTCCAACTCGAAGGCAAGATCCGCGTGTTCACCGACAGGCGATAGAAGTGATCGAAGCGCTCGCGGCACGCCCAGTCGGGCAGTTCCTCGCGGCGCAGGCGATTGAACCGCGACGCAAATTGGTCGATGGGCTCGCCGCTGTGCGAATCGCGCGAGGGGACCGGGCAGCGCTGGCACGGGTTGGTCCCCTCGAAAGCGATGTCGCCGATGGTGAAGCGCACGTCGCGCCCGACCTGCGCCACGAGGCGGTCTTCCCAGAACGGTTCGACGCCGTCGATTTCCAAATTGGCCCGAAACCGCGCCCGCACCTCGTCGACCGGCAGATCGAACCACTGGCCGATGCGGGCGAGCGTGGCCGTGCTGACCACTGTGGGGCCGGGCGACTCGGTGTCGTCGGGAAAGCCGCCAAACGGGTTTTGCTGCATCGTCACTGGCAGCTCAAACGATTGCGACAGCCACGCGGCGAGCCGCGGCAGGTCGGCATCGAGCGAAAAGCGTCCCTCGGCGCCGGTCGACTCGTCGCGCAGCGTCACCTCTCCCAGGGCCAAGTCGTAGACCGCGCGCAGCCGGTGTACCCGTTGCGTGCGCTTGCCGTTGATCCAGTCTCCTTGCCGATCGAGGCAGACCAGCTCGCGATCGCCTTCCAGCGCGCCGGGCGAAACAATGTTGGCCTCGGGTGTGCTGACCCCGTCGAGCGACTTGATGGGAAACAGGTTGATGCGCGCAAGAGTCGCCATGGTCAGTGACCGGAGTTAGACGCTGAAGCGGACGTGCAACACGTCGCCGTCTTGCACCACGTAGTCCTTGGGTTCTTGGCGGACCAGATTGTTCGCCTTGATCTCGCGCTCGCTGCCCAGGCGAATCAGGTCTTCTGCCCGCATGGTCTCTGCGCGGATGAAGCCGCGCGCCAGGTCGGTGTGGATGTTGGCGGCGGCCTCGAGCGCGGTGCCGCCGCGGTGCAGCATCCAGGTGCGCACTTCCTTGTCGCCGGCGGTGAAGTAGAGGAATTGGCCAGAGACTTCGAGAATCTTGCGCAAGAGGTCGTCGCGTCGCGAGCCGACGAGCCCTAGTTCTTGCTCGAACTCGGCGCGATCGGCCGGCTCCATGCGGGTCAGCTCCAACTCCAACCCCACCCGCGTGGCGAACCACGGCTGGTCGCCGAGGCGGGCGGCAAAGCGCTGGGGCTGGTCGTCGTCGTCGGCCAGATTGACGACGATCAGCTTGGGCTTTTGCGTGAGCAGGCGGAACGAGCTGATCGCCTTGCGCTCTTCGTCGCTGAGTTGGCGATCGCGCAGCGCCTTGGATTGCTCCAGGTCGACCAGCAGCGGCTTGAGCAGCGCCAGCTCGGCCTGGTCTTGCTCGCGCGAGGGGCGCGGCTTTTTGACCAGCTCTTCGAGCTTGGCGATGCGATTGGAGACAATCTCCATATCAGCGAGCAGCAGGTCTTCTTCAAAACTTTGCAGGTCGTCGAGCGGGTCGGAGCCGGCGTACGCGGCCACCACCAGAATGATGCAGCCCGCCTCGCGAATCTGCGCTAGCCGCGCCGCGTTGCCTTCGTGGTCGCGCGCCAGGCCCGGCGTGTCGGCCAGTTCGAGCGACGCCAGCGTGATCTTCTTGGGGTGGTAGATGTCGCACAGCGGTTGCACGCGCCCGTCGGGCACGGCGGCCATGGCGCTTTGACCCTGGTGCGCTTGGGCCGGGTCGGGGGCGACGCCGGTCAGCCACTCGAACAGGGTGCTCTTGCCCGATCCTTGATATCCGACTAATCCAATCTTCATGCGATGCAGCGGCCTTGCGACAAGGGATGCGGCACGCCGTGGCGGCGGGCCGAAGCGAAACGACGAACATCGCCGCGCCAGCAGGGGGCGCGGCTAGCGTCGAGACGGCCGAGCCGTATGAGGATGGATGGCGGCCAGCGCGTCGAGGGCCTGTTCTACCGCTTGGGCGCGCTGTTTGTCTAGTTGCTGACGGCCAAAGCGCACCACGTAAAAGGCGTCGGTCACCCGCACCGGCGCTAGCGCCGCATCGGGCGGCAACCCCCACTGCGCCAATCGCTCGGCGGCGACGGCGGCGAACTCTTCTTGCGTGCTGCTGACCGGCCGCACCAATCCCCAGGGGGCAAGCGTCTGTTCCAGCCGTCGATAGAACTCCACCACGGTCTGTTCGCCGCGCGATCCCAACAGGCCGCGCCGCGCCAGCGCGCTCCACAGTTTGCCGAACATCCGCAGCGGCCAGCGCCAAGCGCGTAGCGCCAGCGCCAGCCCTAGCAGGACCAGCGCGCCGAACAGAAACCAGGGGCCAGCCCGTGGGTTATCGATGCCGATCGCCAGCAGCCAGCGATTGAGCGCCGCGCGCCACCAGGCAGGATCAAAGAGGTCGCGGGTGGTTTGAATGATCCACAGCGCCAACGGCTCGTAGATCGTGCGCAATTGACGATCAGAATCCATGCCCATGATGTAGCTCGACCACAGATAGCGCGCGTAGTCGATGAATTGCCGGAACGACGGCACGCCCGACGCCGCGCCGATCCGCGAGATGGCGCCGCCTGTGCCAGGGGTGGGGTCGAGCGTCACCCAAGCGCCAAAGCGCCAGGCGCGCTGGCCGCGCAGCTTGTCGGGGAGTTGATCGGGGCGCAGATACGCCTCGACCCAGGCGTGCGCGTGCAGTTGTCGCACCTGATAAAAACCGAACAGATATTCGCCGCCGTTGAAGCCGATCACCATCCGCGAGGGGATGTCGACGCTGCGCAACATGAGCGCCAGCGCGCTGGCGAAGTATTCGCAGTGCCCGACTTGATGGACGAACAGAAAATCATCGATCGGGTCCTTGCTGGGATCGCGCTTGGGCGGGCTGAGCGAGTAACTGTACAAGCCCGAGTCGTGCAAATGATTTGTCAGCGCGCGGGCGCGGCCCATGGCGTCTTGCGGATCGATGCCGGCGGTCAGCGCTTCGGCCAGGGTGGCCATTTCGTCGAGGCCATCGGCCGGAATCTCGGTCAACTCCCTGCGCACGCTCGGCTCCAACAGCCGCGAACTAGGCAACAGCGAGGTTTGCCGCCCATCGGCGAAGCCGGGGGTGTAAACTTCCAGCGTTTGATCGCGATGCGGCTCGCTGCGCGTCAATTGCTGCGTGAGCGCGTTGAACTGCAAGCGGTTGCCCGACGGATCGACAACGCCGGCCAGCGGCGCCACGCAATACACGCTAGAGACGTTGAGCGGGCGCAGATGAATGACCTGCCGCACCAGTTGCGCGGAGACCGCGCCCATGCCGGGCGCGAGCGCCGAGTGCGTGCTGTCTCCCGCTTGGCGCCAAGCGCCGCGGGTGTATTGAGAGAGGATGGGGCCGCGAAACAAGGGCGCCTGCTTGAGCGTATAGGGCTGGTTCGAAGCGCCGCGATAGAGTTCGATGCGCATCACCACTTCGGGGTTTTCCATGATCGGCCCCAACTCGCCGAGCCGCACCTCGTTGGACGCGCCGACCACGTTTTGCGGCTGCCCGGTCGGCATGCGCCAATTGTTTTGATGCACGCGCGGCACCACAAAGAAGAACCCCAGCGCGATGACCAACGTGGTCGCGGCCAGCCCGCTGATTTGCCGCAGAAAGCGCCAGCCAATGGCGTTGCCGGCGAAGGCCGGCTCCCAGGCGGTGCGGATCGCCGGACCGCGCAGAGCCAGCGGCCAGCGCGCGTTGTCGGCCGGGGCCGCGATAGAGGCAATGGGCGCGGGGGCGATTTGGCGGCACTCGCGCATTTCGCGATGCAAAAAGAACAGTCCCAACGCGGTCAGCCCGCACAGCAGATACACCAGCAGCAACAGGCCGAACAGCAGCTCGAAGTTGAGCGCCGTGGCCACCGCGACCTGCAACAGGCTCAACAGCGCGAGTAGCCAGTAAGTGCTGTTGGTCTTGCGTTGATACAACAGCACGAACTGCAAATAAATCAGCAGGTTGGCGACCGCCAACAGTTGCGTCTCGCTGCCAAAACGCTGCAAGAAGTCCCACACAAAGATGACGATGGCGGTGCTGCCGGCGATGTTCGCCACGCGCGGATTGAGTCGCAGCCAGCCCGACACGTCGGTCAGATACACCGAGCTGGCGGAGACGACGATGGCGATCAACGGCAGCGTCATCTCGCGCTCGCCCATGCCGAGCAGCAGCGTGCCTAGCGCGGTGAGCGTGGCCATCGAGATTTGCAGCAGCAGTTCGATCGTCACGGAATCATTCGGCCAAAAAGTACTCGGGCAGTTCGGAGGCGCTGGTTGTGAACGTGGTCATTTGCGACAGCCATTGCCGCGCTCTCCCATCGGGAGCGACGGCGGCCAGCGCGGCGCTTTGGGCGGGATCGGCCGCGCGGGTGGTGATGAGAATGGCGCGGGCGCCGGGCTTTTGCAGCGGCGCCACCTGCAAGAACAGTTCGTGCAAGCGGTCGGCGTGGATGGCCGAGGCGGCGGCCAAAGCGTCGAGCGCGGCCTCGTACAACTTGGAGGTGGTCGAGCCGCGCAGCACACGATTCTCCTGGCACGCGATGCCGAGTGTGATTTGCGCGCCTCCCTTGCGACAGGCGTCGGCGACCAGTGTGCCGGCGAAGCTGGTGGCCAGTTCGACATTCTCCACGTCTTCGATGCTGGCCTGCGCCGGCAACCACAAGTCGACCAGCACCACCAGATCGGGTGTGCGGCTCCGTTCAAACTGCCGCACCATGAGTTCGCCCATCCGCGCCGAGGTGCGCCAATGAATCCAGCGGCGACTGTCGCCGGCGCGCCAATCGCGCACGCCGTAAAAATCTCCTTCCACCAGCCCGCGCTCGCGCTGCTGTTGATGGCTGAATTGCTCCGCGTGCCGGGCGAGCGCGCGGGTTTGATTTTGCAGGCGGCCCAGTCGCGGCCAGACGATCAGGGTTTCGGTATTTCCGACCGACAGCGAGCGACGAAACAGTCCGAGCGGAAAGCGGGTCGAAACCGTAAGTGGTCCAAACTCGTAGTCGCCACGCTCCATAAGCTGCGCTTGGTAGCTCATGCGCAGCGTCTTGCCAGCGGCGACATAAAAGAACATCACGCCGGCGTCGCGCGGCGCGACACGCCCCCCCACTTTTTGAATGGCGTCGCCGACCACGATGGCCCACACGCCGAACCAGCGGCGGTGGTTGGTGAGCTCGATGGCCACTTCGAACGGCTCGCCAGCGTGCACCTGGCTCGGCAGCACGCGCCGTGCCTCGACGCGCCGTAGCGCGAACCAGCCATACCACACACTGTAGACCAAGGGGCCCGCCAGCATGCCAAACAACAGCATCAGCAGGTTGATGTCGCGGATCAAGGCGCCGACGAACACGAACGAGATCACGCCCAGATAGCACCAGCCCTCCGTGCGAATCGTCAATCCGCTGACGACGGCGCGGGCCGCGCGGTGGGGCGCGAAGAATCGTGACAGGGCCATGAATCTGTTCCGTGAGCGGACGGCGACAGGACGGCAGCCAATTAACGCGGTGTGGGAATTGTAGTCAAGAGTCTCTGGAGAAGCGCCTCGTTCACCTCGCGCTGCCCCCCGTATGGGGAACTTTTGTTGATCACACGGTGCGCCAGCACCGGCGCCGCCAGTTGTTTGACATCGTCGGGCGTGACAAAGCCGCGGCCGCGCGTAAACGCCATGCTCTGGGCCGCCCGATACAGGGCCAGCGCGCCGCGCGTGCTGACCCCCACATGAAGTTCGTCCAAACGCCGCGTCGATTCGACAATCTCCAGCAAATAGTGCTGAATCGACTCGTCCATCGCCACGTCGCGCACCGCCCCGCGCAGCGTCAGCACCTGCTCGGGCGACAGCACGGGTTGCAGATGGTCGACCGGCTCTCCCGCCCGGTGGGTGGCGATGACGCGCAGCTCTTGCTGGCGGTCGGGGTAGCCCATCGAGATGCGCATCAGGAAGCGATCGAGTTGACTTTCTGGCAGCGGGTAGGTGCCTTCGAACTCGAACGGGTTTTGCGTGGCGATCACCATAAAGGGGCGTGGCAGCGGGTAGGTTTCGCCGTCCATCGACACCTGACATTCGCTCATCGCTTCCAACAACGCGCTTTGCGTGCGTGGCGTGGTGCGGTTGATTTCATCGGCCAGCACGATGTTGGCGAAGATCGGGCCCGGCCGATATTCGAAATCGCTGGTCTTCATGTTGAACAGGCTGCTGCCGACGATGTCGCTGGGCAGCAGGTCGGGCGTGAACTGGATGCGCGCGAACTTGCCGCTCACGCTGCGAGCCAGCGCCTTGCCTAGCAACGTCTTGCCGACGCCGGGCACGTCTTCGAGCAGGATGTGCTCGCCCGCCAGCAGCGCCACCACGCACAGCCGTACGACCTCGGGTTTGCCGAGCACCACTTGGTTGATGTTGGCTTCGAGGCTTTCGATCTGGCTGTGCAATTCGGCGGACAACGCAGGCCCTTCTCTATCAGTACCTGGGAAGACAGCCGTCGCGGCCTGCTTCCGACTTGCCGCCCTTCGCCGGCCCGATGGGCCAGCGTGTTCCGGTTGCGGCAGCCTCCATGGTAAAGGGTGGCGCGGCGGAATCCAGCAGAGAAATCCGCCAATCGCAAACCACGGCTGCGAAAGGAGAAATGGTCTACCGAGGCCCAAATGCGGGGGGCTATAATCAATCTTCGCTTATGCGTTGTCTTTGTTTCCGCTGTCCGCATGAGTGAGCCCGCCATGTCGATTGGCCCGGATGGTTGCCGCGAGTTTCGCGCGTCGCGTCGCGTGGCATCGCGTCGCGCGCTGTTGCAGGCGGGAACCGTGGGGCTACTGGGGCTGAGTTGGCCGCGGCTCTTGGCGGCTCAAAGTCAGCCGGCGGCCGGTTTGCCTCCCGGAGCGGGCAAGGCCAAACGCTGCATCTTTCTGTTCATGTGGGGTGGTCCCAGCCAGTTGGACACCTTCGACCTGAAACCGCACGCGCCCGCCGAGGTGCGCGGCGATTTCAAGCCGATCTCGACCAGCGTGCCAGGGCTACAAATCTGCGAGCACTTTCAGCGACTGGCGCCGCACATGAACAAGGTGGCGCTCGTCCGTTCGCTAGGGCATAGCGATCCGGCGCACCTCTCCAGCGGACATGCCACGCTGACGGGCCATTTGGCCCCCCAACTCAATAGCGACGCCTCCCCGCCGAGCGATCGCGACACGCCGGTGATCGGCGCCACGCTGGCGCGTGTGCGACAGGCGCCGG
>JAIBBY010000061.1 GCA_019694455.1 Pirellulales bacterium | reverse complement strand
CACGCCCATTATCTCGAACCGGTCGACCGCAGCGTGCTTTTGCGGGCCGCCCTGCGCGGCATGACCTCGCGACTCGATCCCTACTCCGAGTTTGTCGCGCCCCACGAATACACGCAGCTACAAGAAAGCCTGGAACAGCACTTTGGCGGCGTTGGCATTCAGCTCAGCCTCGACCCCGAAACCAAGCAACTTACCGTCGTCAGTCCGCTGGTCGGCACCCCCGCCTATCGGGCCGGTGTGTTGGCGGGAGACAAGATCGTCGAGATCGACGGCAAGAGCACCCGCGATTTCGTCATTGAAGACGCCGCCAAACTCCTCCGCGGCACGCCGGGAACTGGCGTCGATCTCACCGTGGTGCATGTCGGTCAAGAAGAACCAGTCACACTGCACATCGAACGCGCGGTGATTGAGATCGAGAGCGTGCTCGGCGATACCCGATTGCCCGACGGCAGTTGGAACTACATCCTCCCGGCGCATCCAGAGATCGCCTACATCCGCATTGTGCAGTTCAGCGAGCATACGACCGATGAGTTGCGCAGCGCACTGGCTGCCGCCACCCAGGCGGGCGCCAAGGCCGCTATTTTGGACCTGCGCAACGACCCCGGCGGACTGTTGGACCAGGCGGTCTCGGTGAGTGGACTGTTCATCAAAGACGGCGTGATCGTCTCCACGCGCGGCCGCGGCGGGGTGCAAAACGACGTCTACCGCGCCGACGGATCGGCCCCTTATGCCGATCTGCCGCTGGTCGTGCTGGTCAACCAATTCAGCGCCAGCGCCAGTGAGGTGGTCGCCGCCGCATTGCAAGACCACGAGCGGGCGACGATCATCGGCCAGCGCACCTACGGTAAGGGGAGCGTGCAGCAAGTTTTCCCGCTCGAAGGAGGCCAAAGCGGCCTCAAGCTGACTACCTACAGCTATTGGCGACCCAGCGGCAAAAACATCCACCGCCTCAAAGAGGCGGGCGACGACCAGGAGTGGGGGGTCTCGCCCAACGATGGTTTCGAGGTCAAGCTCGACGACGAACAGCTCAAGAGCTGGTTCAAGTTCCGCCGCGACCGCGACATCGTGCATCCCGGCGACGCGCCACCCGACACCGCCGCGGAACTGTTCGAGGTCGATCCGCAACTCCGTCGTGCCGTCGAGCACCTTGAGTCCGTCCTGAAGCTCAGCGCATAACTGGCTTTTGTGTCAGCCAAACGGCCCGCCGGAATTGTCGTACGGCGATTCCGAAAACTCCGAAAACCAGCGCGCGAAAAGTCGCACCTGTCACTCGCCGTAACTGACGACCGCGACACGTCTTGGAGTTCACGGCGTCGCGTGGATTTTGTTTTCGGAGTCGGCGGTTTTCGGAGTTTACCCCCCCTGTTTTTCGCGTTTGCTCCGAATTGAAAAACGCTTGCCGCGTGGCGACTCAAAATTCCGCGAAAATACTTGTCGATTTTTGAGCCACGAATTTGTTAGGTTGTCGCTGGAGCCAATTAGCGCGACGAACCTTCGCAAGATCACCCCGGTCGATGTGAACACGACTCCGTTAAGTGGGTGATCTTGAGATGACAAAACAGCGGCGCAAGTCGTTGTTGGGCGCCGCGCTGGTGTGCAGCTTTTGCAACGGCCTTGCACGGCGCTTGATAAGCCTCGTCACCTGGAGAAACCCTAGCGGAAATAACCAAACTGCACACGGTTCAATAACCGGCTGTCGCCCAACGGCTTAGCGAAACCGAGCCCGGTCGCCCGCATTACGCTCGCCTGTGGCCCAAGAAATGCTCCTCTCGGCAAGACGCATAGCAACGCGTCTTTGCCCAAGATGGGAGAAACGCCATGGTCCAGTCGCCGCATGCGATCGCGCTGTCCGTCCGCTGCGAGTTGCCGCCGACTCTGGCGAGCGTACTCGATTGGCACGCGATTTCCCAATCGCGTGGCGGGGAGCCTCCTCGCACAGACCGCTGGCCGTAGGCGCTAGGAGCCCAGAGCCTCCTTCGCCAGCCGGGCCACGCGGGCCTGCTTCGAGCCGGCCGCCTCGCGTAATAGCTCCACGGCTTCGGCGGGTTTGCTCGGCATTTGACCGAGCGCCCACACAATTCGCTCCTGTGCGGCAGTCTCGCTGGTGCGTCGAAACGCCGCCACCAGCGCCGGCGCGGCGCTAGCGCCGTTGGCGCCCAAGCGGCCCACCAGCGTCGCTCCCCAATACAGCGCGTCGCCATCGACCTGGGCCAACAATCGGGTCAGTTCTGGCAGCGATTCGGGCGCTGGACTCTCCAGCGATTCGAGCGCGCTCACCGCCATCTCGCGTAGTTCCTCGTCCGCTTCGGCGGCTAGCGGCACAAGCTGCGCCGCGGCCCGCTTCGCCAAATCGGGGTCGGTCATCGCCTTTTCCAGCGCCTGCCGCCGCACTGCGGCATCGGTCGATTGCAGATCGCGCGCAAGGTCACCAGCCATGGTTTCACCTGACAACAGAAGTGTGATCGAAATCATCCAACCCGCGGAATGCATTGGTCGCCGCTTGTGCGCGCCCACTCCTTCAATTCGCTTTCGTTTCCGATTGCAACTGGTGAGCCACCTGCTCGGCCGCCCGCAGCGCCCGCAACACGTTGCCCCCCAGAATCTTCTCGATTGCCGCCGGTTCGTAGCCGCGATTGAGCAGTTCCTGGGTGATATACGGGTAGCACGACACATCTTCAAGTTGCGCCGGCACGGCGGCAATGCCGTCGTAGTCGGACCCCAACCCCACATGGTCGATCCCCGCCACCTTCGCGATATGCTCGATGTGGTCCACCACGTCATGCACGCTGCCGTGATCGATCGGGTGTTCCAGCCGCCAAGCCTTCATTGCCTTTTCCAGTTCGGCGTCGTCGGTGTGTTTGGCCCGCAACGTGCGATACACGTCGAACATGTCGGACATCACCTGCGCCGATTTCGGCACCACAAAGCCCGGAAAAAAGTTCACCATCACCACGCCGCCATTGTCGGCCACCAGGCGCAACACTTCGTCGGGCACGTTGCGCGGGTGCTTGGCCACCGCGTAGGCCGAAGAATGCGAGGCGATCACCGGCGCCTGCGTCGCCCGCAGCGCGTCGCGCATCGTCTCCTCCGACACGTGCGAAATGTCGACCAGCATCCCCAGCCGGTTCATCTCGCGCACGACCTCAATGCCAAACAGCGACAGCCCGCCGCTGCGAGCCTGATCGGTCGCCGCGTCGGCCCAGTCGAGTGTGTCGCTGTGCGTCAGCGTCATGTAGCGAGCGCCCAGCTCATAATACATCCGCAACACGCCCAGCGAATTATCGATCGAATGCCCCCCTTCCAACCCGATGAGCGACGCGATCTTGCCCGCCGCGCGAATCCGCTCCACGTCGTCCGCGGTGAATGCCTGTTCGAACACGTCCGGATAACGCCGAATCATTTGCTGAATCAGGTCGATCTGTTCCAGCGTTTGCCGCACGGCGCCGCCCGTGCGGATGGTGTCGGCCGGCACATAAGCCGACCAGAATTGCGCTCCGACGCCGCCGCGGCGCAGGCGCGGTATGTCGGTGTGCATCGTCGGCTGTGGAAGCCGGATATCGGTCTGGTCGAACGAAGCGTGATGCTTGGTGCGCATCTCCCACGGCAAATCGTTGTGCCCGTCGATCACTGGCGCCCGCTTGTGCAACTCCAGCGCTTGCTCGCTCAGCACCACCGCGGCGCGCGGCTTACTCTCCGCCCCGACATCGTCGGCAATCGCTGCTGCGCCGCACACGAGTGTCAGAATCGCGATGGTCCCCACTTTCAGCGGCATTCGCGCACCTTTCTGAGGCTAAAACATCACCCGGCCGCCATCGGCCGTAACCACCTGGCCGGTAATAAAGCTCGAATCCTCGCTCAGCAAGAAGCGGATCACGGCGGCGATCTCCTCCGGCTGGGCCACCCGCCGCAGCGGCGTCTCGCTCGCCACGTTGTCGATCACCTGCTGCGTGAACACGCGCATCATCGCGGTGTCGGTCAGACCCGGCGCCACGCAATTGACACGCACATTGTGCGGGCCAAACGCCTCGGCCGCGCTGCGGGCCAGCGCCACCATCCCCAACTTCGACGCAGAATAGTGAAACTGTTTCGGCCGTGGCCGAAATGCCGCAATCGACGATACCAGCACCACCCGCCCAAACCGCCGGGCGATCATCTCGTCCTTCACCGCGAACAGCACCAGATACGTGCCGTTCAGATTCACGTCGATCGTCTCGCGCCACACCTCCCAGGTCAGTTCGGTGTGCTCGCAGATATTGCTGATCGCCCCGCAATGGGCCAAAAGGTCGATCGGTCCCAGCGCTTTGCGAACGCTCTCGACCATGCCGTTCACGTCGTCTGGGCGCGAGACATCGCAGCGGATCGGCAGCGCTCGGCGCCCCAGTCGTTTGATCTCGTCAACCACGGCGGCCGCTTCGTCCTCGCGGGTAGCGTAGCTAATCGCCACATCGGCGCCTTCCTCGGCCAATCGCAGCGCCGTGGCCCGGCCAATGCATCGCGAGCCACCCGTCACCAGTGCTACGCGGCCTGCAAAATTCGCTTCGCTCATTGCGCTTCGCGTTGTCTCAAGGGCCGCTTAAAGGGGTTGGCGCCTCATCGCGGCCACGCACAACTCTTGCCGGTTGTGCGCCAGTTGCCGCGCGCGGACGTCATCGTAACCCCAGCTTCGCACCCGTGCCACGAATTCGGGGATCTGCTCGGCCAGTTCCCACGTGAGCAGTTTGAGCGTCAGCAACAGCCCCTCAATCGCGACCTCCGGATGGGTGACGATCGATTCGACCGTGTCCAGGGTATAGCTCGGCGCCACGTTCAGATCGGCCGTGAGCCAGCGCGTCTTGCGAAACTCACGCCGCCGCACTTCCTGCCCCCGCTTGCGCACATGGGTGAACTGCGGATGGGCAAGCACGTCGGGATGCATCTCCGCCGGATCGATGCCCGTCACGATGAGACCGCGTTCGAGCAGCGCCTGCGAGGCGCCCCCCGGAGAGCTACCAATCTCGGCCACCCGGTCCTTTGGCTTCACCGGCAAGCCGGACCAGCGCAGTGCTTCTTCCATCTTCAGATACGCTCGCGAGGCCACCTGGTCTGGCGCCGCGATGGTCGGTATGCCGCCGGGCCAGTCGGTCGCGCCACCCCACGCTCGGTGGTATCCAACCCACCAAGCCCCATCGCGTGCGAGCACCACGTCGAGCACCAGGTCGCCCGAGTTGGCAATCGCCTCCGCCTGCACTCCCCTCTCGACCGGTTGGACCGCCAAGATCGCCTCGCGCATGGCCAAAGCGCCGGCGGTGATGCAAGGCGCGTAGCCATGTTCCCCCGCCGCGGCGATGTCGCGCTCCCATACGTGCAGTCGCGCAGGCGCCAAGTCTCCGGCCAATCGCCACACTTCGCCCGCCGCCGTTTCGATTGGCTCCGCCGCCACCTTGCCCAGCGAAAGCGCATGCGCTCGCGCGAACACCAAACTCGGATCGAATTGGTCAGCGAGTTGCAAACCTACTGGCAGTTTGAACGTCACAAACCCCGGCCGCGAATAGGCGAATTGCCACAATGGCCAAGTCCGCGCCACCTCTTGCTTCAGCGCTGCTTCGGCGCCAATTTGGCAGGTGAAATACAAGAACGAAGTACGAGGCTCGGGCACAGACGACCGTGGGGAAGATGGGCATTTTCAGAATGCTGGCAAGCGCTCGCCAGCGATGTTGCCCGATTATTCCCCGATTCGCCTCGCGGCGATAGCGGCCGGCTATTCAATTACTTCCTAAGGCTGCGCTTCTGGCTCCGGTACGCGACCGAAGTATCCGGAGTAATCCATGTAGCGTGGGCGCCTTCGTACCACGCTTGGCCGGGTTTGCTTGGCCCGGCCGGACGACTTGGCCTGCGTCTCGCGATCGACCTCCGATTGCAGCCGATGGATCGACGACCGATCCTGGTGATTGACCTGATTCTGTTCAAGCTGTGGCCGCACCAGCGTGTAGTAGTTGAACACTGCCGGCATGCCGTCGCGCAGCATATTCACATAAGGGCTGACGGTGGGCGCCCGGTAGGCCGTTTGCAGCTGTTGCTGCTGCCTTGCTCGCCACAGCTTGGCGCTCGACTCTTGCGCGGCTGCGCTTGCCGCTGGCAATCCGGCGCACAGAGTGGCAATCAGCAGGTGGCGAGTGCGCATGGCAAGGCTCCAGGGCCAATGAGAATCGCGCGAGGCGGCGGCCTCAAGATCGGCAATCTCGGCCAGCTTCTTGAGGAGAATCGAATTCACCAAGCGCCATTGTTCGCCCGTTTAGCCCGCCAGTCGAGCCCGGGCCTCGCCGGTGATCTGATCCCGGAGCCGTTCGAACTCGTCGTGGTCGGCAAAGTAGATCACGATCTTGCCCCGCTCGCGCGTGCCCAATTTTACGTCGACACGCGCCCCCAAGGCGTGGCGCAATTCTTGTTCCAGCGCCGCCAACTGCTGGCTCTTCTTGGGCCGCGCCGATTTTGGCCTGGCGCCGGCCCCGGTGGCCAAGGCTGGCGCCTCTTCCTCACCGGCGTTGATTGTCTCGCTCACCAGTTCCTCGGTAGCGCGAACGCTCAATCCTTCCTGTTGAATCCGCTGGCAGAAGGCGATCTGTTCGTCTTCCTCGCCCAGCGGCAAGAGGGCCCGCGCATGTCCCTGGGTAATGCTGCCAGCGCGCAGCGCCTGTTGCACGGCGGTTGGTAGCTCCAGCAGGCGTATCAGGTTGGCGATGGTCGAGCGGTCCACCTTGAGTCGCCCAGCCAGTTCTTCCTGTGTGCAGCCATACTGCTGCAAGTACTGTTGAAACGAGACCCCTTTCTCCAGCGCGTTCAGATCGCGCCGCTGGAGGTTCTCAACAATCGCCAGCTCCGCCATCTCGCGGTCGGTCGCGTCGCGAATGTGCGCCGGCACCTCCTGCCAACCCGCCTTGATTGCGGCCCGCAACCGGCGCTCGCCGCTAATAAGCTGGTAGCGCTCCCCCCACTTGCGGACGACGATCGGCTGCAACAATCCGTGCGCCGCCAAGCTCTCAGACAGCTCTCTCAGATCGTCTTCAGTGAAGTCCCGACGCGGCTGGTACGGATTGCTGTCAACGATCTGCACGCGCACCGTGCTGGCGCTCTCGCTAGCGGTGGCCACTGGCGCCGCGGCGAATGCGTCCTCTCGCGCCGGTTCTCCCATGCCCGGCTCTCCCGAAAAATCCGCCGGTCGGCCCAACAAGGCTTCGAGCCCACGTCCCAAGCGTCGTTCCTTACTCACGGTCTAATACCTCCATGCAAAGCTCAATGTAGGCTCGGGCGCCGCGCGACCGCGGCGCATAGTCGATCACCGACAGCCCATGGCTCGGCGCCTCGCACACGGCCACATCGCGCGGGATTGGCGTTTGGTACACAATGTCGCCGAAGAAGTCGCGCACCTCTTCGTCCACTTCGCTCGTTAGCTCCAGCGCCGGGTCGTACATGGTGAGCACGATGCCGCCAAATTGCAGCCGGCTCGGGCTGGTGGCCATCACCTGGCGGATGACGTCGATCATCTGCGCCAGCCCCTCCATCGCGAAGTACTCGCATTGGATAGGCATCAGCACTTCGGTCGAACTGGCCAGCGCCGTTCGCGTGAGCTGACCCAACGACGGCGGGCAATCGATCAGCACAAAGTCGTATGCGGTCATGCCCCCGAGCAGGTGTTGCCGCAGGGTGGCCGCATGGTCCTCGCCACTGGTGGCCAGGCGTTCCACATCCTGAAAGCTGCGGCAGCCTGGCAGCACCTCCAGCCCCTCGATCTCGGTCGCGCACAACGATTCTTTGAGCGGCGCTTGGGAGACCAGCGGATGCCGCGCGGATGGCTTCAGCCCGAGGCCGGTGGTGGCGTTGCATTGCGGGTCGAGGTCGATGAGCAACGTCCGGTTACCCGCCTTGGCCAGGCCCACGGCCAGATTGACCGCCGTCGTGGTCTTGCCGACGCCTCCCTTTTGATTGGCAACGCACAATATGCGGCTCATCGCCGTCGCTCGTTTGGCTGGCGCAAAGGTGTCGAAAATGCCCCGGCGGCCGGTTCCTGCGGCGGGCGATTCTAATCGTGCGCCGTGAATGCGGAGAACAGCACTTTCCACGGTCCGCTAATCGGCACGTTTCACGTGAAACGCAGACTCAAGTGATTGCGACTGGCCGCATGGCAGGCGCAATGGGCGCATACTCGCCGACTGCTAGCACTCCGTTTCACGTGAAACGCCACGCAGCCGGCGCCGTGCGACTATTCGAGAGGGTTAATTACCAACCCCGAGAGCAGCTTGGGATAGAAATATGTGCTCTTCGCCGGCATCCGTTCTTGATGCTCGCTGATCGACTGAATGTGTTCGAGCGTCGCCGGCATGACCAGCGCGGCCAGCGGGTACTCGCCGGTCTCCAGTTCGTCGACAACTTCACTAACCAGATGCACGTACGTCGGCTTCGGCAGGTCTTTGGCCTGCAGCAGGTCATCCACAATCAAGCGGTGCAGCAGGGCCACCCCCAGGTCGCGCCAGTCTTCGCTGTGCTCGGCGGCGATTTCCGCCATCCGCTTTCGACCCGGTTCGGCCAGCGTGACCAGCGTCCAGCGATCGTCAGATTGGGTGTAGAGGCCAATCGCGCCTTGGTCCCCTCGGCTTTCGATTTCGTCCCAAACCGTATTGGCCAAATCGGATCCTTCGCCCATCACCTTGGTGTCGAAGCAGGGGCGCAACTTCTCGGACAGTTGCTTGGAATCGAGCTTTGCAATGCCGCGAAATAGCCGATGCGTCGGTAGCACCACCATGCCAGCATCGCTCATGCCGACGCACATCATCAGCACCGAGTTGGCCGCTTCGGTGAATGTGCCTGCGGCTTTTAACTCGTCCCGGTAGTTGCACGCCGTTTCGTAGCGGTGATGTCCATCGGCGATGAACATTGGCCTGGGCCCCATGAGCCTGGCGACATCGCCAATTACCTTGGCGTCGGTCACCCGCCAAATGCGATGCACCACTCCCAGGTGGTCGGTCGCCTCGATCGGCGGTTGGCCAGCGACGGCCTTTTCCAACAACTCCTGCACCTCGTTCGTCGGGTCTGGAAACAGGCCAAACACCTGGCTCAGGTTCGCCCGGCAGGCCCGTGTAAGCAACAGCCGATCGGCCTTGGGGCCCGCCATCGTCTCCTCGTGCGGGTAGATTGTCCCCTCGCCAAATCGCTCCAGCCCCACACGCGCCATGAAGCCTCGCCGGGTGTGCCGCTGGCCAGCGTGATCAAAGATTTGGTGATAGACGAATAGCGCCGGTTCGCCATCGGTTTGCAACACCCCTTCCGACTGCCAGTTGCGTAGGAACTTCGCTGCTCGCGAGTAGCGGTTGCTGCGCTCGTCGTCCCCCGGCTCCTCGCGGTTTAAGATCAGGCGCACCACGTTGGCCGGGTGCTTCTTGTAGAGCTGTTCCTGTAGCTCCGGGCCAATCACGTCGTATGGCGGCGCGATCACGTCCGAGAGCGAACCGACCTGCCCCAGGTTGTAACGAATTCCCCGAAAGGCCTGAATCTGTGCCATGTGAAGCTGGGTAACCTGCGTGCGCGTGAAACAAAAAGGGCTCCGGGAGTTATCCCGAAGCCCTATGGCTTTGTCAAACGCCGGCGAATAGAGCACTAGTAGCGGTAATGCTCCGGCTTATACGGCCCCTCGATCGGTATTCCCAGATAGTCAGCTTGCGCTTTCGTGAGCTTGGTGAGCTTTACGCCTAGCTTGTCCAGGTGTAGCCGCGCCACTTCCTCATCGAGTTGCTTAGGCAGCACATGCACGCCAACTGGGTACTGGTCGGTCTCATTCCACAGCGCAATCTGTGCCAGCACCTGATTGGTGAACGAGCACGACATGACAAATGACGGGTGCCCGGTGGCGCAACCGAGGTTCACCAGCCGCCCCTCGGCCAACACAAGGATCGAGTGGCCGTCGGGGAAGGTGTACCGGTCGACCTGCGGCTTGATCTCTTCCTTCTTGATGTCCTTTCGCCCGTTCAGCCAGGCGATGTCGATCTCCAGATCGAAGTGTCCAATGTTGCACACGATCGCATCGTTGGGCATCTTCTCCATGTGCGATCCCATGATAATGTCGCGGCATCCGGTTGAGGTCACGAAGATCTGGCCTCGCGATGCGGCGTCCTCCATGGTCGTCACCTCGTACCCCTCCATCGCCGCCTGTAAGGCGTTGATGGGATCGACCTCGGTGATCAGCACGCGTGCGCCCAGCGATTTCATCGAATGGGCCGAGCCTTTGCCCACGTCGCCGTAGCCGCAAACGACCACAACCTTGCCCGCCACCATCACGTCGGTGGCCCGCTTGATGCCGTCGGCCAGCGATTCGCGGCAACCATAGAGGTTGTCAAACTTGCTCTTGGTGACCGAGTCGTTGATGTTGATCGCCGGCACCCGCAATTCGCCACGCGCATGCATCTGGTAAAGGCGATGCACGCCGGTGGTCGTCTCTTCCGACAACCCGCGGATTCCCCCCAGCAGTTCGGGATACTTCTGATGCACCATGGCGGTCAGGTCGCCGCCGTCGTCCAAGATCATGTTTAGCGGCTGGCCATCGGGAAAGAACAGCGTCTGCTCAATGCACCAGTCGAACTCCTCGTTCGTCTCCCCCTTCCACGCATACACCGGAATGCCAGCAGCCGCGATGCCAGCAGCCGCATGGTCTTGCGTGGAGAAGATATTGCAACTGCTCCAGGTGACTTCCGCTCCCAGTTCGATCAACGTCTCGATCAGCACCGCGGTCTGGATGGTCATGTGCAGGCAGCCGGCGATTCTCGCCCCCTTGAGCGGCTTGCTGCGGCCATATTTCGCTCGCAGCGCCATGAGGCCAGGCATTTCGTTCTCGGCGAGCCGAATCTCTTTGCGCCCCCAGTCGGCGAGCGAGAGATCGGCGACCTTATACGGCAATTTGGTCTCGACCTGGGCCACGGCGAACTCCTTATAGAATGCAGGCGAATAAAGCGGCCCCTTATCGTAAATTGCATCCACGCAGCCTGGCAAGACCGTGGAATCTCGGCGACCGCACTATGGACGCCGTGTCTCGGTCAATCGGTCAAAAGCCTGCCGCGCGGCGCTTACAAAGGCGGCGATCAATGCCGGGTCCTTGTGACCCGGACTGCTCTCGACGCCGCTGGCAGTGTCGACCGCCAGTGGCTCCACCATCGCAATGGCCTCCGCAACCGTCTCTGCCCGCAAGCCTCCCGCCAACACCAAGGGCGGCATCTCGCGATTCGACTGGTGGTCCACGAGCGTCAGCCAATTGATGGTCGCGCCAGTGCCCCCGTAGTGACCAGGTCGAAAGGCGTCCATCAACACCATCTCGGGCATACGGCCCAGCTCGCGGCAACGTTCGAGATACTCAAGCGCCGGAGCCAGGCCGTCCTCGGCGCAGCGAAATGCCTTCAACGTGGGGCGATTGCCGAGCGCGCCCAAATACTCGGGCGGCTCATCGCCATGAAGCTGAATCAAATCCAGACCAATTTGGTCATAGATATCCAAGACCAATCGATCCGTGGAATTGACGAAGACCCCTACTTTCATCACATCTGCGGGCAGCGCACGCACGATGGCGCTCGCCGTTTGTTCGTCGACCCACCGCGAGCTGCCGGGAAAGAAGTTCAAGCCGATTGCGTCCGCGCCCGCCTCTGCCGCAGCCAGCGCGTCTTGAACCGTCGTAATGCCGCAGATCTTGATTTCAAACACGAGCAGGCAATCCCCCCCAAGTGGAGCGTTAATAGCGTTGATAGCGACTACAGAGCTTGTCATCAAGCACCGCGCCCATTCTCCTTGAAACTGGGCGAGCAATGAGGACCAGCCCCCCTCTCAACCGCGCCGGTCATGGCCGCCGCGTGCAGCGACCGAAAACTAGAAGTGCCATTACATCGTCCGGCAGGACGCCGTCTCAATTGTCGCAGGATGCCTTCACCGATGTATGAATCGTTTTACCGCCTGTCGGCCCGCCCCTTCTCCGCGGTTGTCGATCCGCTGCGTTATTTTCCGGCTGCTTCGATCGACGCGGCTCGCCAAGCGATCACACGGTGCATCGAGCGGTCGGAAGGTATGGCAGTGGTGATCGGTTCGGCCGGCTCGGGCAAGAGCATGCTTTGCGAGCGGCTCGCCACCGAACTGCGACCCATGGTCCAGGTGGTGACGGTCGTCGCTGGCGGCATCACAAGTCGCCGCGGACTCTATCAGGCATTGCTCAGAGGACTCGGATTGCCGTATCGGCTCGGCGAAGGGGAGCTACGGCTGTCACTTGAAGACCATCTCAGACATGGCGCCGAACCGCAGCGCGGCCAGGTCTTCTTGATCGACGAAGCGCAGTCGCTCGCCACGCCGCTGTTGGAAGAGTTGCGCATCGTATCGAGCATGGCGCCGCAGGTGAGAATGGTCCTCTTTGGCGGGCACGAACTCGAAGAGCGCTTGGCCAGCCCCAAACTCGAATCGCTCAGCCAGCGGCTCGCGGTGCGCTCGTATTTGCAACCGTTCGACAAGCTGGAAACTCACGACTATCTGGCCGCGAGGCTTGCCGCCTGCGGAGTCAAAATCGAGTCGTTGTTCGATGCCGATGCCATCTCCCGAGTGCAGTTTGCCACCGAGGGGGTGCCACGGTTGATCAATCAGCTTTGCGACCATGCGCTGTTGCTCGGCTTTGCCGGCGGCCGCAGGCGCATCCCGGCGGCCGGTATCGACGAGGCCTGGGCCGACCTGCAGCAACTTCCCACGCCCATGGGCGCCGGCATCGCGATCCAATCGCGTAGCGAACCCGCTGCGGACGTAATCGAATTCGGATCGCTCGACGACGAAGATGCGCCGTTCACGCCTGCTGTCGAAGCGGTCGCCGCGCGCCCCGCGCCCGACCCGCTCGAACAGCAGACAGTGCTCGAACCGGCCGACATGGCGTGCCAGCAACTCGCCCGCATCGAGGCGCATCTCGGTCGTCTGGAGGCCGAGTTCGATCCCTCCCAGCAGGCCCCGGTCAGTCCCGCGGCCTCTGGCATAGTCTTTGAACAAGAGGAGGTGGTGGTCGATCGCTATGCCAAGCTAGAGCAAGCAGCCAACCAACGGCGCCGCGACCGAACCTCGCCGCCGTCGAACGCTCCCGCCAGGCAGGCTCGACCCGAACTCCTGACGGTTGCCCACGACCACGAGGAGGAAGCCGCAATCGAGGATATCGACTCCGATCTGATCGTGATCGAGGACGACCCCCCTTCGGTGCCGATTCGCACGGCGGTCAACCGCCCTGCTGCCCGCCGCCAGGAGTATGGCCAGCTATTCGCCAAGCTGCGCCGCGGTTAGTACTTGCGGCGAGGCGAGAAGTTTGCCAAGACGGCCCACTTCCCCAGCCGGTCAGCCAGCTAGATCGGGCTTGTTCGCCACTCCGTTTCGGTGCTACCGTTGCCCCACTTTTGGCAATGGTCGGAGGCGAACGGCATGCGCGGACCCAGGCGAGAAGCAGCTTCTCCAACTCCGAATCCCCCTCAAGCGGCACACTGGACAGTACGCCTCGCGCCGTTTCTGCTCATTACGGCGTGCATACTAGGTGTCTATTCCCAATCACTGCAATTCGACCTGCTGGGCTGGGACGACCACTACAACCTGTCGGCCGATCCGAGACTCAATCCGCCGTCGCTGGACGGCACGGTCAGCTTTTGGACGCAGCCCAACCTCGGCCTCTACGCTCCGTTGTCCTACACCCTGTTCGCGGTTGAGGCTGCTATTTGGCGCGTCCCCAGCGTCGCTGGCGCTACGGTTATCAACCCGCGCGTCGTCCATGCCGGCAGCATCTTGTTGCATCTGGCCTGCGCATGGCTCGTCTATTGCATCGTGCAGCGACTGGTGGCGCATCGGGCCGCGGCCTGCTGCGCGGCCTTGCTCTTTGCGCTACATCCTATTCAAGTGGAGTCTGTCTGTTGGGCGACGGAGACGCGCGGCCTGCTTGCGGCGCTCTTCTCGCTAGCGGCAATTGCAGTCTATCTTTCGACTCTTTCGATCGGCGGCGATTCACGATCCGAATCGTCGAGTTTGCGCCACGGCCTGATCGCGCTCCTTTTCGCCGCTGCGCTGTTGTCAAAACCATCGGCGGCCAGCTTGCCGATTCTGTTGTTCGCGCTGGCCGTCTACGGTCGTGATCGTCGCGCGGCCACGCGCGTGCTGCTCGTTGCCATGCTCCTGATGTCGGCCGCGCTACTCGGTTTCACGGCGACGCTTCAGCCGGCCGGACTGATTGATGGAGTAGCCCCTTGGTATCTGCGTCCGCTCGTCACTGCCGACGCAGTGGCGCATTACTTGTGGAAGCTCGTCGCGCCATTCCAACTGGGGCCAGACTATGGCTGGCGATACGACTGGCTGTCGGGGCGCTGGTGGTTCTACGCCGTGTGGTTGATGCCGGCCTTCGTCGCCACGCTGCTTGTTCGCTATCGAGCGGTTCGGCCCGCGCTGCTGGGGTTGGCAATCTTGATCGCCGCGCTACTCCCCACACTGGGACTGGTCCCGTTCGGATTCCAAGAAATCAGCACTGTGGCCGATCGCTATGCCTATCTCGGCGTGCTCGGCCTGGCAGTGGCGGCCGCGGCGCTATTGGCCCGGCATTGGTCGTTTGGCGCGGCCGTGGCTTCGGGCGTGCTTCTCGCAATCCTGGCGGGCATTAGTCATCATCAGGCGAGTCATTGGAAAAGCGACTCGCAGTTGCTGTCGCACATGTTGACCGTCAACAAACGCAGCTTTGTCGCGTTTACCAATCTTGGAGAATCAGCCGATCGCCGTGGTCAGCCGCAAACCGCGGCCCGCTATTACGAACGCGCGCTGCAGATCAATCCGCGCTATGCGCTCGCCTGGTATAACCTCGGCACGCTGCGACTCGGCACGCGCGAACTAGCTGCTGCCAAAGCGGCGCTCCTGCGAGCCAATGAACTGGCGCCGGGCAAGCTGGAAACGCTCACTAACCTTGGTCGCGTCTTGATCGACAGCGGCGATGCCGCAGCGGCGATTCCGTATCTGAAAAAAACAATCGCCTCCAATCCGCAATCACCCGAGGCGCAGGCCACGCTGGGCGATGCGTACACCCAAACCGAGCAGTTCACCGCCGCCGATCGCTGTTTGGCCCAGGCATTACGCCTACGTCCCGATTTCATCGACGCGCTATACATCTCCGCCGATCTCCGTCGTCGCCAAGGGCGCCGCCAAGAGGCCCGCGATCTGTTGGTCAAAGCGGTAGAGATCCAGCCTGGCTTTGTCGGCGCGCTCTACGCGCTGGGTGAATTGCATGCCGCCGACGAGCAATGGCCCCAGGCCGAGGCGTTCTTTACATCCGCCATGCATCAAGCGCCAGGCCTGTTGCAAGCGCACTACCGCCGGGCATACGCCCAGATCAAGCAGGGGCGTCTAGCCGCCGGGCGGCAATTGCTCGATGCGCTCCTCACCAAGCACCCCAACTATCCAGAGCCTTATCTGGGGCTGGCCGATGCGGCGATCCAAGAGGGCAATTCGCAGGCCGCTGTCGTGCTCTATCAAGGCGCGCTAAAAGTTCGGCCGAAATGGAGCGCCGCCCTCACGGAGCTTGCCTGGGTCTTTGCCACCAGCCCCGATCGTTCGGTGCGCAAACCCCAGCAAGCGCTCCAGATTGTTCAGGAACAGATCAAGCAAGACCCATCAGCCAATGCGCGAACGCTGGATGTGCTCGCTGCCGCTCAAGCCGCCTCAGGCGAATTTGCTGCGGCGCGCGACTCCGCAAAGCGAGCCATTGCCTTGGCGGACAAAGAGCATGAAACGCTGCTCGCGTCCCGAATCCAAGACAGATTGGGCCACTACCAGCGCGGCGAGTCGTTTGTCGATCGGCCTAGCGTCACAGCCGTGGCCGAACTGCCGAAACAGTAGCCGGAATCGCCAGTTCACCAGGTGCCACGCCGGAACCGAGCTTGTAGGCCCGATGTGGATCAAGTTGCCCGCGGGTCGCCATCGCATACCACGCGGTCGCGGCCGCAAACAAAACAGAAAGAGTCACGAACAACGTGGGATATTTCGGCAACCCGGCCGAATCCGCGAGGCCAAGAATCGCGCCGGTGGCGGGTGATCCAAGCAGCATGCCCAGATCGAACATCGTCAACATTAAAGTCGTTCCCAAACCACGATAGCGCCGCGGAAACGACGCGCTCCCTCCTGCGGTGACGGCCGGAAACAAGAACGCATGTCCAACACCCACCAGTACCGCCGGAAACGCCAACTCCCACTCGGCGCGAACCGCCAGGTACGACAACATGCTCGCCGCCAGGCAACCGACTCCCAGGATGACCATGCGGCGAATGCCAACACGCTCGGGCAGCCGTCGAATGGAGAGCCGTGTAACGAAGGCTGTTACCGCGTAAATCGTGAAGAACGTGGCTATTCCATCAATGCCCAGACTGGCGGTGAAAGGTCGCAAAAAGGTTGTCGCCAATCCCAGTCCAAACCCTTGCGTGATGCCCATCAAGAGCAGTGGACCGGGATGGTAGCGCTTGAGCAGCCACAGCACCGGCACTCGGCGCCGCGTCATTGGCGCGGCGTCCTTACGTGTGGCCAAAAGCGCCAATACGCCCGACACCAGGCCCATTACGGCCGCGGCCCAGAACATGCGTTCGACGCCCGATGCAGTGATGGCGCCAGAACCATACAGTTTGTCCACGATCAAGGCGCCCAGGATCATTCCCAGGAAGCCCGAGGTGCCGAGAGTTCCCACCACCTCGGTCATTCGATACACCGGCGCTTGACGCGAAATATAGGTGATCGAGGCGCCAAAGATCCCAGCCAGGCTGGTTTGGTACAGGATCCGCAGCGCGTACACGCCAGGGCCGTGAATGTCTTGCACCCACAAGTGCCCCACGCAGGCCAGCACATAGCCCACGCTGGAAATGACCCAAATGCGGCGCACACCGTAGGTGTCGATACCCACACCCTGCGCGGCGCGCATCAGCAAACTGCCGATCATGCCTGCCCCGACAATGACTCCCAGTTCCAGTTCCGTGCCGTCGTGCAGCGACACGAAATCGCCATAGCGAAACATGGTCGCATTGGCCGTTGTGATGAACAGGTTCGAGAGGTACGTGAACCAAAAGGTCCGGCCGTAGGTAGGCTCCGCTTCTCGGCGTGGCGCAGCGAATTGTCTCCGTTCGACCGCCGTGCGGGCATGCAGCGGCATCGCGGTCGAAGACGTACGGATCATGGCGAGACGTTTTCAGGCGGGAGAGTTAGGCGGGAATGTAGAGTATAGGCGCCGGTCGCACTCAGGGCGAATATCGATCTGACGAATTGCCCTGGCGCCGCGACCTATCTGGCAATACGACAAACCTTGCAGCGTTTGGGTTCAATCGGTCGACCCGGCAGGACACTGTCGCACATTTGAAACCACAGCGAGGATCGCTTGACCGCACCAGTCAAAACTCTAGTGACATTGGCCACTTACAACGAAATCGACAATCTACCGTCGCTGGTCGATGAGATTCTTGGGTTCGTGCCGCACGCCCATGTGCTGGTAATTGACGACAACTCACCAGACGGCACCGGCCGCTGGTGCGACGAGCGGGCCGGCGCCGATCCACGCGTCCAATGTCTGCACCGCACCGGTAAGCTCGGCCTGGGCACCGCCATCATCGCCGGGCTCAAAGCGGGCATGGAGCGGGGCTACGATCAGATCGTCAACATGGACGCCGATTTCAGCCATCATCCCCGCTATTTGCCAGCGATCCTGGCCGGCATGCAACCGGCAAACGGGCCGCCAGTCGATTGTATGATCGGCTCACGCTATTGTCCGGGCGGCGGTGTCGATGGCTGGCCGGTCAAGCGTTTGATGATGAGCCGCGCGGTCAACTTCTATGCGCGCACCATGCTCGGCTTGTCGCCACAAGATTGTAGCGGCGCATATCGCTGCTACCGCGCGTCGATCCTACGAAAGATCGAATTCGATCGTATTCGCTCGCGCGGCTATGCGTTTCAGGAAGAGATTCTCTTGCATATCAAGAACGCGGGCGGCCGTTTTGGCGAAACGCCGATCATCTTCGCCGATCGGGTGAAAGGAGTTTCCAAGATCAATCGCAAGGAAGCGCTAGAAGCCCTGCGCGTGATTTTCCAGCTTGGCGCGAGTCGCCTGAATCCCTTCGCGAATTGAACCGGCTCGGCGCCGGCACCTACTCGCACGTTGCTAGGCCTTGGCCAGCACTGCCGCTGCGTCGCTGCACAGCTCCTCGCCGGCCTCCTTGGTTGGGGCCTCCGCGATGATCCGCACAATCGGCTCGGTGTTGCTCGCGCGCACCAGCAGCCATTGGTCGTCCCAATCCAACCTCAGGCCGTCCATATGGTCGCTCGTGGCGGTTTTGAAGTGCTTCTCCAGCTTTTTCAGCCCCGACGCCACCTTTTTCGCGTCGAGCGGCGCCTTGGTCTTCACGATCTCGTATCTCGGTAGCTCGTCCGCCAGGACGCTGATCGCCATCTCGCGCTGCGCCATGGCCTCCAAAACCAATGCCATGCCCACAAAACTATCGCGCACGTAGCCCACGCGCGGGTCGATCACGCCGCCGTTTCCTTCACCTCCCAGGATCGCGTCATGACGCCGCATCACCTCCACCACGTTCGCTTCCCCCACCGCCGAGCGATAAAACGGCGCCTCATAGCGCTTGGCAAGGTCCTCGGTCATGCGGCTTGTGGAGCAATTGGTCACAATCGCCCCGCGACGGCTTCGCAGCACATGGTCCACACACAAGGCCAGTGTGTACTCCTCGCCGAGATAGCGCCCCTGTTCGTCGATGATCGCCAGTCGATCGGCGTCCGGGTCCTGGCAGAAGCCAATGTCCGCCTTGATCGCCGGCACACGGTCGGTCACGGTCGCCAGATTCTCCTCCGTTGGCTCCGGTGGATGCTCGAACAGGCCGTCTGGCTCGCCACCCAGCACCGTCACTTTGCAGCCGAGCGATTCGAGCAGCATGCTTCCCAAGTCGCTTCCGGCGCCGTGATTGGAATCGAGCAGTACGTGAAAGCGGCGTCCCTGAATCAGGCCGACATCGACGATCATCTCCAGCAGACGCAGATGCGGATCGTCGGGCCGCGCGCAGGTTTGCACGCTTCCCAGGTGATCGTGCGTGGCCCACAACGGTTCCGCCTTTTGATAGGCGTCGATCACGCGCTGACCCTCTGCCGCCGAAATGACGTTTCCCGCGGCCGAGAACAACTTGATGCCGTTGTATTGCGGAGGATTATGGCTGGCCGAAATTTGGATGCCGCCCGCTGCTCGGTAATGTCGAACCAAAACACCGGTCGTCGGCGTGGCGGCCACGTCCGCATCAATCACTTCGCGCCCCACCGCTTGCAGGCCACTGCGAATCGCGTCGGCCAGCATTCGGCCCGTCGCCCGCCCGTCTCGCGTCATCACAATGGGACCGGCGGGGATTTCTCGCGCGAACGCGCAGGCAAACTGAAGCGCGCCCACGGGAGTCAGCGACTCTCCCACTACGCCACGCAGCCCCGAAACGCTAATGATCAATTCCGACACAGTTGCACGTCCCAAGTTGCCTGTAAAGTCAATTCACAGCGAAGTATAGATCAAATGTGCCGGCGCAACAGGCGCGGCTTTCCATTGCCGCCAATGGTGATTCTCCGCCTCAGCGTCGTGGCGAGACCGACGGGGTTCCCCAGTCGTACGGTCGATTCGTCGCAAATCCCGCTTCGAAGCGATATTTAGCCGCTACGCAGGGCCTCGAATCATGGCTTGTTGCCGAAAGCAATTTCCGCACAATTCTATCTGTGGACCGCCCAGATTCTGGCGCCTGTAGGTCAACGCACGGATGAGAAGCTGGAAATAGATGCCGTCCGCATGCTCACTCTTTCACGCAGGCGAAAACGAATTCGCCAGCCGGCCGCCAAATTGAACCGAGTCTGAGAATGTCTCGCCAAATTGAAAGCGCCCAACAGGCGCTAACGCTGCTGGACGAAGCTGCCGCCGCAAACCAACTGACGGCTGGAGCGGTCGCCAATATCCGCGCTTGGCTGACCGACGCTCGCTACGCCGAATACGTTCCGCAGGTTGTCGAACATGTTCAGCAAAAAAAATGGCGCGAACTCGACGACGCCTTTTGGACCATCATTCCCTTCGGCACCGGTGGCCGCCGCGGAAAGATGTATCCGATCGGTTCCAACGCCATTAACGATCGCACCATGGGCGAAAGCGCTCAGGGCCTTGCCGAGTATGTGCGACAAGTCCATGGCGACGGCGCTCAATTATCGTGCGCCATCGCCTACGACACTCGTCACCGTTCCCGCCACTTCGCCGAACTCTGCGCCGAAATCATGGTTGCGAGTGGCTTCAAGGTTTATTTTCTCGATGGCGTTCGCAGCACCCCGGAGTGTTCGCTGGCCGTGAGGCAAAGCCGCTCCACTTGCGGCATCATGATTACCGCCAGCCACAACCCGCCGAGCGACAACGCCGTCAAAGCCTATTGGTCCACGGGCGGCCAACTCTTGCCACCGCACGATCAAGGTGTGATCGACCGTGTCATGCAGGTTCAATTGGTCCGGCGCGTCCCCTTTGCCGAAGCACTCAACTCCGGCCAAGTCGAATACTGCCAGGAACGGATGGATCGCGCGTATCACGAGGCCCTGCTGGCGCAGAGCAGTCCCGGTCCGCGCGACATCAAGATCATCTACTCCCCGATGCACGGAGTCGGCGCGATCGCGCTCTTGCCCGCCTTGGCCTCCGCCGGCTTCGACCAGGTGGAGCAGTTCGGACCACATGCCGAGCCTAACGGCGATTTCCCCAATGTGCCCGGCCATGTCGCCAATCCCGAAAACCCAGAAACATTCGATGCGCCGATCGCGCGCGCTCGTGAGTGCGGCGCCGAACTGGTCATTTCCACTGATCCAGACGCCGATCGCCTGGGCTGCGCGGCCCCGCTGCGTATCGGGGCCAGCGAGTGGTCGGTGTTTACCGGCAACCAAATCGCCGCGCTGCTGGTCGATCATGTGCTGGAAACGCGCCGCTCGCGTCTGACGCCAACCAGCTACGTGGCCAAAACTCTGGTCACCACCGAAATGGTCCGGCGCATCGCCGATTCGTATGGCGTCGATTGCGTCGGTAACTTGCTAGTGGGCTTCAAATGGATCGGCGGCCTCATCGAGGAACGCGGGCCGGCCGGGTTTCTGTTCGGGGCCGAGGAGTCCAATGGCTACCTAGCTGGCGCCCACGTTCGCGATAAAGACGCCGCTGTCGCTGCCCTGCTCATTGCCGAATTGGCCGCCAACTGCAAGTCCCGCGGGCAATCGCTGCACGAAAAGCTCGATGCGCTATATTGGCAGTTTGGCTGCCATCTGGAAAAGACCGTCTCGAAGACGATGCCCGGTTCGTCGGGGATGGCCCGTATGCGAGAATTGATGGGGCGGTTGCGTACTGAACCTCCGCGGCAAATTGCCGGACTGCAAGTGTCGCGGATTCGCGATTTTGAACGCGGGCTCATCATCGATCGAGCGGGTCGCGAAACGCCCGCCGAATTGCCGCAAGGCGACATGGTGATTCTCGATCTGGAGTCGGAGGGCAATTACGTCGCCATTCGCCCTTCGGGAACCGAACCAAAAGTGAAGTTCTACGCATTTGCCTACGAACCAGCGGAGATGTTGGCCAATCTGGAAGACACCAAGGCCGAACTACAAACGCGACTCGGCGCCATGACAAGCGACCTGGCGACCTATGCCGACCAAACCAGCAATGTGTAGTCGCGAGTTGCCACAAGAGGCGGACGGAAACTGGGCTCCCCAGTTGGAGCTATGCTCTTGAAGATTCAGATCAACATGGAATAACCGAATTTGGTTCGGATCGCCGGTTGCACGGCGTCCGCGGCCTTTCCGACGCAAACGAGTACAGAGAAACAGCAACCGAAAGAAGTCTCATGCACCCCTGGCACGATGTGACCCCTCGGCGAGCCACCCCGCTCGAATTCACCGCCGTTATCGAGATTCCGATGGGATCGAGCGTCAAGTACGAGCTCGACAAACGCACCGGACTGCTCAAGCTCGATCGCATGCTCTATTCCGCCGTCTATTATCCAGCCAACTACGGATTCATTCCGCAAACGTTGGCCGAAGACGACGATCCGCTGGACATTCTGGTCCTCTGTCAGGAGCCGGTCGCCCCGCTCACTTTGGTGTCGGCTCGCGCCATCGGCCTGATGACGATGGTCGACGCAGGAAAAAAAGACCACAAGATTCTAGCGGTGGCGGTCAACGACCCAGAATACGCGGGCTATGAAGAAGCACAGCAACTGCCAGGCCATCGACTGATGATGTTGCGCCGCTTTTTTCAGGACTACAAAACGTTGGAAGGCAAGACGGTCAGCGTCGACGAATTCGAACCCGCTAGCACCACCAGCCCGGTCATCGAAGAAGCCCTGACACGCTACAGCGTCCAGCGCAGCCGTGGCTTCCACGAGTTCGCTTAACGGCAACCGCGCAGGCCAAGAGCGGACGATTTGCCGGGGCGCGCGTACAATGGCAAAGTCTCCGCTGAGCAACTTGCATGGCCCGCCGCAAGCGACAAGATGATGATCGCCGAATGCCGCTCGATGCGACTGACATCGAGTGGGCGCCCACGTTGAGTCCTGCGTCGGCCGACGCCGAATTGCCGGAACTCGACGCCGCCAGCGTGGACGAGTCCGAAGTCGATGCGGCGCTCGACGCTGCTGCTGTCGAACCGCGCGAAGCGGAGTCTGACGAGTCGCCGCACGAGTTCGGATTTCGCCGCGCCGCGACCAAGGTGCGCGAGTTTCCCCGTACGCCCGGGCTGTACCTGATGAAGGACGCAGCCGGTCGTGTGATCTACATCGGCAAAGCAAAAAACCTGCGAGCCCGCGCCGGGAGCTACTTTCTCAAGGCGGCCGCGCACGATCGACGCACAGCCGACCTGGTTCGCGAGATCGCTGACATCGACCATCTGGAGTGCGATAGCGAGGTCGACGCCGTGTTGGCCGAGGCACGGCTGATCAAAGACATCCAGCCCCGCTTCAATGTTGATCTCAAGGACGACAAATCGTTTCCCTATCTGGAAATCTGCACGCGCGAGGACTTTCCACGTGTGCAGTTCACTCGCGAGCCCAGCGAACGCGGCACCAAGCTCTATGGACCGTTCGCCAATGCCGGCGCGCTGCGCGGCGCGATTGCTGTGTTACAGAAGATCTTCAAGTTTCGCACCTGCACGCTGGATATTGAGGCCGACGACGAGCGCTGGCGCTGGTTTCGCCCTTGCCTGTTGGCGAGCATCAATCAATGCACCGCCCCCTGCAATTTGCGCATCAGCAAAGACGACTACCGCCGCGACATTCGCCGCTTGCAGCTTTTCCTCGAAGGTGGCAAGCAGCGCTTGCTGACCGAAATGCGAAACGAAATGGCCGACGCCGCCAAGGAGTTGCGGTTTGAGAAGGCGGCTCGCCTACGCGACGAGATTCAGATGCTCGAAAATCTCGATCGGCGCGGCGAACTCGATGAGCATGTGCAGCCCGAGGTCTTTTACATCGATCCCAAGAAGGGACTCGCCGGCCTGAAGAAGCTGCTCAAACTGGAACAAACGCCCAGGACCATCGAAGGGGTCGACATCGCTCATCTGGGCGGCGGCGAGACGGTCGCCAGCTTGGTGCAGTTCATCGATGGGTTGCCGTTCAAGCCGGGGTACAAGCGATTTCGCATTCGCGGCGTGCAAGGGGTCGACGACTTTGCCAGCATTCACGAAGTAGTCGCGCGCCGCTTCCGCCGTCTCGATCAGGACGGCGACATGTTTCCCGATATCTTGCTCATCGATGGCGGCAAAGGACAGCTTGGCGCCGGCTTGGCCGCGTTCGAGCAGCTTGAAATCACTCCTCCCACTGTGCTGTCGCTGGCCAAACGCGACGAAGAAGTGTTCGTCATGGGCAATAGCGAACCGCTTCGCATGTCGCGCCATTCCTATGCGTTACGGCTGTTGCAGTATGTGCGCGACGAGGCGCATCGCTTTGCGCAACACTATCACCACATCTTGCGACGAAAAAACACTTTCGGCGAGTAACTACGCCGCTGTCTCCACCGGCCGCGCCTGCGCGTCGGGCCAACGCCGGATTGCCACGGCCACCAGGTGTCCGCCAAACGCCACCGATAACTTCATCGCGTGCTCCAGCGGCAGATGGCAGCCGACTAGCGGCGTGCAGTCCAGATCGCACTGCGGGTCTTGATTGGTCAAATTGGCCGTTGGTGGCACAAAACCGTCGCGCAGAGCCAAGGTGGTGAGCGCCAGTTCCACGCTGCCGGAGGCGTTCACCAAGTGCCCCAACATCGACTTGAGCGCGCTGACGCGCGTTCGATCCGCGGCGGCGCCCATCGCATGGCGAATGCCGCGCGTCTCCACGATGTCGTTTTGCACGGTGCCGGTGCCATGTACGTTGATGTAGTCAATGTCGGTCGGCTGCAGCTTCGATTTGCGCAGCGTCTCGGTGATCAAATGCGCCAGCGACGTTGAGTCATCGTCGAGACTCGTCACATGGTGCGCCTCGGCGTGCATGGCGCTCCCCAGGATCTCGGCGTAAATATGCTCCGCGCCACGCCGCCGCGCATGGCTCAGCCGCTCGACGACAAAAATCGCCGCTCCCTCCCCCATGACGAAGCCACTGCGGGCACGATCGAACGGCCGGCAGGCCTGCTGCGGGTCGTCGTGTTGCGCCAAGACGCGCATCTGGTCAAAACCCGCCGCGAACAGCGGATGCAAGAAGTCGCCACTCCCGACTACGGCGATGTCGCACTGTCCGTCTCGTATCGAGCGAACACCGGCCAAAATGTCGATCAGTCCGCTCGCGCACGCGGTCGAATGGCAGATGCGCGGCCCCAGGAGCCCATATTCGTTCGCCACCGACACGCAACTACTGTTGGGCATCCACTGCGCCCACCAAGGCAAGGCGCCCGGCGCGCTGTCGTCGTACATCCCTAATTGCGATTCGACAAACCCGGTGTCCCCCATGTGGCCACTGATTGCGCAGCCAAATCGCTCGCGGTCCACTCGCGTCCAATCCAGGCCGGCATCCGCCACCGCCTCCGCGGCGGCAAGCCGGCAGATCGTGGTCACTTTCATGCGCCGCGGCACGTCAGCCAGCACGTCGACCGGCGCGCCGATCATCAATTCATCGGGGATTCCCAACAGGCCGGTTAGCCGGCGCACGCCGGATTGCCCCGCGCAGACCTGCCGCCATACCGCTTCGCGGTGGTCTCCCACCGACGCGATAATGCCAATGCCGGTGACGACAATTGGCTCGTCCATCGATGGCTGCGATAGTTCCATTCCGCGATAGGCCGCGCTCGATGTGGCTGGGCGACGCGCAGAGACTCCGGTCCGTTGCGTAACGCCAACATTAGCCGCCTTTTTCCGCCGCGACTAGCCGGCTTGCGCGCAAGCGTGAATGCCCATCAATGCCAGACGCTGTAAGCCGCGCACAAAATAGCCAACAACAGGGGAAAATGTTGACGCTAGCCGCTAGCGGAACTCAAGCTGGGTGCCCTCAAGAGTTCGGCTGTGAGCTCATCGGGCCTGGTCGGCCCCGCCACCCGATTCCTGATATCCCTTCACAGCCACAAAGCCCATCCGCAACTCATTGAGCAGACGTGATAGCAGATCGCTCTCTTCCGGCGACCGATTCCCCACCGTTTTGTCTTCGAGCACCTGCAATAGATCAATGACGTGCCGCGCTTGATCCAGATCGATATCAACCTGCTCTGTCAGCGGATTCTGCGCCGCGCCCAGCGCAATCGCGGCTTGCGTCGCTAGCATGCCGATCAGCACCTCGAAGGATGCGGCGGGGTAGGGTGTCAGGCGCTCCGCAGGCTTGGTTTGTTCGGCCCGCTCCGCCGCGTCGCGCTCGGCCTGCACCTGGCTCTTCCAATCCTCGTCGATGATGATCCGCTGCTTTTCGTCAGGCATCGGTGGTTCCCCCATTTGCAGATCAGACTTGCGGCGTTTCCGCCTCTTTGGCGCGCTCGCCACGCAGTGCATGCCGTTCGATCGCCGCCGACACAAAAGCGGCGAACAAAGGATGCGATTTTGTGGGCTTGGATTTGAACTCGGGATGGAACTGCACCGCCACGAACCACGGGTGATCGTTCAACTCAACGATCTCCACCAGCGAACCCTCCGGGCTAGTGCCGACCGCTTCCATCCCATGTGCCGAATACTGCTGCCGGTACACGTTGTTGAACTCATACCGGTGGCGATGCCGTTCCTCGATTTTGTCCGCGTCGTAAGCTTGCGCCGCGCGACTGCCTGCGGCCAACCGCGCGGGGTGCGCTCCAAGCCGCATGGTGCCTCCTTTTTGGGTGATCTGCCGCTGCTCGTCCAGCAGGCAAATCACAGGATGCGCGGAATCCTTATCAAACTCGGTCGAATGAGCGCCTGACAAGCCGATCACGTGCCTGCCAAACTCGATTACGGCGCACTGCATTCCGAGGCAAATGCCGAAAAATGGTATCTCACGCTCGCGTGCGAAACGGATGGCCTCGATCTTTCCTTCGATGCCGCGCTCGCCAAATCCCCCCGGCACCAGCACGCCGTCGTAACCAGAGAGTAAGCGCTCCGGCCCCTCGCGTTCGACCAGTTCGCTCTGAATGCGTTGAATCCGAATCTGCGCCCGGTTGGCCATGCCCGCATGATCGAGCGATTCGTAAATCGACTTATATGCATCGCGGTGCTCGGCGTACTTCCCCACCACCGCGATGCTGATCTCGTGTTCTGGGTTGCGCAGCCGGTGCAGCAAGTCGCGCCAGGTATCAAGCTGTAGCTTGCCGGCCGGCAGGTTGAGCTTGCGCACAATCAGCTCATCAAGCTGGTTGTCGACCAGGCTCAACGGCACCTCGTAGATCGAAAAATCCTTGTCCTTTTCTTCGATGACCGCGTCGAGCTTCACGTTGCAAAACAGCGCGATCTTGGCGCGGTCGTCCCGGCTGAGGCTCCGTTCCGTGCGGCAAATCAAGATATCGGGCTGAATGCCGATCTCGCGCAATTGCCCCACCGAATGCTGCGTCGGTTTGGTCTTCAACTCGCCAGCCGCCTTCAAGTACGGCACCAGCGTCAAATGGATATACAGGCAGTTTTCTTCTCCCACATCGAGCGAAAACTGGCGAATTGCCTCCAGAAACGGCTGGCTCTCGATGTCGCCCACCGTGCCGCCGATTTCGGTGATGACGACATCCACGCCCGGCGCGTCCAACTTCTGGATCACGCCCTTGATCTCGTTGGTGATGTGCGGAATGACCTGCACGGT